>CAZRGJ010000612.1:0-2155 GCA_964599445.1 uncultured Planctomycetaceae bacterium
CGGAAAACGGTTTCGTCGGTCTTCTGGACGGCAGCATCGTCTCCGGAACGGCGAAGACGGACGCGGCCTTTGTCGGTAATTTCGACATTGCGGAAGGCAAGACGGTCACGTTCGACAATCCGCACGCGATGATGGAAAAATACGACATCGACTCCACCGTGACGGGCAAAGGGACGCTGAAATTCACCGACTCGGCAAAATCGGGCGTGAAATACGACGTGAACATCGACTCTGAAGGCGCGATCGTCTTCGCGGAAGGCGTGGACCTTGCATTTACGGTTGACTTCGAGAATCCGGAACCGCTGGTTTCTGCCGACTCCGTCACGTTCGAGGGGCTGAACGAGATCTTCCTGACGCTGGAAGGCGACGCTCCGGAAGGGATCGACGTCCTCACACTCATCGAGACTTCGGATGTAGACTCGCTCGTCGGATTCGATCTTGCGGCACTGAACATCATCGCGGAAGACGCCAATATGCGCTGGGCTCCGAGCCTGGCGAATGGTGTGCTTTCCCTGACGCTTGGAAACTCGAATTCCGTTCCGGAACCGGCGGCGTGGGTCCTTCTCCTCGCTGGTGCGTTTGGAATTCTGAAACTCCGCCGTAAGCATTAAGAAACACACGGGAACGTTAAGTTCTTCATCCATTTCTGAAAAATGCCGGTTCGTAAATTTTGCGTGACCGGTATTTTTTTGTTCTTGAGGAAGAAAAGATCTCCAAATTGGAAATATTTTGGGGAAATTTTAAAAATTTTCGTAAAAAAGACTTGAAATCAACACATTGTGGAGTAAAATATCCTGCAAGTAGTTTTGTGTACTGTTTTTGCTTTGCCCCGTGAGAACAGCCTGATTTTTTTTCAACTTTTTATTTGGAAGAACCCATGAAGAAAAAATACCTCCAAATTACTGCGTGGAGTTCCGCCCTTCTGCTTTCCGCAGCGGCGCAATCTGCGTTTGCCGTAACTTTCGATACGGACACGACATTCAGCACGGCTCCCGCCTGGGGTGAGGACGTCACGATCAATTCCGGCGTGACCGTCACGCTCGGCGAGAACATCCTCATTGGCCAGACGAAGGACATTACGATCGACATCGACGGTTCGCTGGTCATGAATAATACGAAAACGGACAATCACGGTACGGGCAACGCGCTGATCAACGCGAGTAATCAGGCTATCCAATTTACCGGGACTGGTACTTTCGTCAAGACGGGGGCCGGTCGTCTGGCAGCACAATCCAGCGGCTATACCGGAGCGGGCGGTTACTCGATCAAATTTGCGATGGAAGACGGTTCTCTGATCGACATTCAGCAGGGAACATTCGTCAACGGCGGCTGGAATCAGCAGAACTGGGGCAGCAACAAGGCAGACCTCCAGATCGCGTCAGGAGCCAATCTTGACGTCTGGGACGGTTCGAACATGGCGGTCGACTCGCTGGTCGGTTCCGGTACCGTCACGAGCGGTTCGACTGCAGCGCGCTGGCTCGACATTGGGAAAGCCAACTCCACGTGGGTGGTGGACGGTGCGCAGCAGACGCCTGAATTCTCCGGCACATTCGCCAGCGGGAAGAACATTTCAGTCTGCAAATACGGCACCGGCACGCAGATCCTCTCCGGCGCGTTTCTTTCCACTGGATATGTCCAGGTCGCCGACGGAACGCTCCAGATCGGCAACGGCACGAACGGATACATTGGTACCGCTGCGATAGTCAACATCTACGCCGGCAAAAAGCTGGTCTTCAACACAAACCAGCTCAGCAGCCTCCGCAAGGACGTCACGGTCGCGGGAACGCTCGATATTCAGAAGGGAACCGTCGAGATCCTCAATGCTCCGGCCATCACCGGCGCGGTGAATGTCGCCGGCGGTGCGCATCTGGCACTCGGAAGTGCTGTCGCTCTTGATCCGGTCACGACGGCGGACGGTTCGACGCTTTCGCTTTACGTGAGCAGCACCGACACCACGGGTTTCACGCTCGATGCGTTCAACGCGGAGAAAACCGCCCGTCCCAACACGACGGTCCAGTTCTTCGCTCCGACCGGCAAGACGCTCTCCACAGCAGACACCGGGGACTATCTCAAGGGCACGACCTCCATCGGAGTGCAGGTCGCAGACGGCGGGACGCTCCTTTTCGATAACGGGGCGGATTCCGTCACGACGATC
>CAZRGJ010000613.1:0-2145 GCA_964599445.1 uncultured Planctomycetaceae bacterium
GGCGCGGCGACATGACGGGCAGCCAGACGGCTCTCGAAGAGTGCCGTCGTGCGTGGGACCTTCAGCCGAAAAACTCCACCATTGAATCCACAGAATCTCCGCAGAAGCACACTGAAGGGGGACACGAAAAGCACAAAAAAACACGGATCTCACGAAATATTTTAAAATTTATTTTGCGTCTTTTCGTCTTTTCCGTGAAATTCGTGTCAGGACACGTTTCCCTTCCTTTTTCTTTTTCTCTTTTGAGTGTTTCTCAGAGCCTCTTCCGTGCTCTCAGTGGTAAAAATCACACTCCGGATCGGTACGCCCTTTTCGGAGGAGGCGTTTTTTGAGATCCATTTCGTGTCTTTTTCGTGCTTTCATCGGTGAAACCGGTGTGCAGCATTCAGATGGACCCACAAAAAAAGGCCGCACGCGGAAAAACGTGCAGCCGACTATCAGAGGTCATTCATTCGTTAGAAGTTGACGAGATTGAAAAGGAACCGATTCGGGAACCCGTACGAATTACTCCATCCACGGCTTCCGTCTTTTCATTCTTTTTCCAACTGCAGCACCTTCGACCTGCGTGCGTTTCTGTTCCTTCCAGGAACGGGAACGAAGCCTGCCGGTGATCGTTTCATCATACTGAGAGGGCAAAGAACGACGGCGGAATTTCACCGTGTATTCATTGTCATGCGGCTGGTCCACCGGACGAATGGGGGAATTGGCACGACGTTCCTGCGAAGTTCGCGGACTGCGAACGATATGTAATCCGTACTGAGCGTGATACATGGTACACTCCTTGACCGCGCGAATGCGCGTAAAATTGCTTTACTTGTGCCGGCCGGCTGACCGGCAGGAAAATGACATCAATTTTATTCAAGGGGCTTGCGGGCTGAAACTACCACCATCCTTTGAATCGCCCGCTTTCTCTGTTTTCAACAATCGGACATCGAAAAAACGATTTCTTCTCTCAACACAATTCAGTATAATCGGTCAAAACTCAAATGTCAAGTACCTTTCCCGCTTTTTCTGGAAATTTTCTTGAAAATATTTTTCAGAGTCCGTATTTTACGGGATGAAAACGCAAAAAATTTTTCTTAAAAAGCGGGGAAAATCCCCCGGAAAGGCTGAGGTTCGGGAAAATCAGCCTGATCCTGCATATCCAGATGAAAATTCCCGCGAGTGCAAAACACCTCCCCGTTCGATCACTAAAAACACAGAGAAGGCGCAGAAGTAGAGAGAAAGAAGTTGAAAAACTGGTGCCGTTCTGCGCTTTTTTCCGTGTTTTCAGCGGTAAAAATTGCGAGACAAACCGGCAGACCGCATTCGGATGGATCTGAACATTGAAGAAACGGAAAGATCTTCATGGAAAACGCCGGAATTCGGGAAATTTTTCCTGATTTTGCAGTGCCCCGCTTGAAATATTTCGGGATTTTCATATAATGGGACTGTTTATGGGAGCCTTCCTGTCTTGCGGTCCGTCTCCGTTTTTGACGGGGTTTCTGCAAGGGATCCGGGAAGGGATCTTTGGAATCAGGAGAAAATAAAATGCTGCGCCATATGTTCCGGTCGAAAATCCATCGTGCCACGCTTACCGCTACGAAGCTGGATTACGAGGGGAGTATCGCGGTCGATAAAAATCTGCTTGAAGCTGCGGATATGCTTCCGGGTGAAGAGGTCCATGTGCTGAACGTGAATAATGGGGAACGTCTCGTCACGTATCTGATCGAGGCTCCCGCAGGTTCTGGAACGGTCATGCTGAACGGTCCTGCCGCGCGTCTGGGTTACCCCGGAGACACCGTGGTCCTGATCACGTACGCGACGATGACGGATGAAGAAGCGCGTGCGCACAAACCGATCGTTGTGCACGTGAACGAGAAAAACGAGATCGTCAAAAAATAGAGACCTTTGGGGCTGAAATATCCCAAAGAATGGCCGAAAGCGGTGGAATGTAGATGGAGAAAACGGGAATTTGGTGAAAATTTCCGTTTTTTTCACGGAATGACTTGAAATTTCCGACCGTTTTCGTATAATGAAAGCAGACGGTTTCCCGCTGGGGACCGCGAATGCACAAAATTTTGGCAGAAGGATGAAATTTCCATGGCTTCTCAGGTTTGGAATGTTCCGAATGTTTTGTCGATGCTGCGCCTGGTCCTTTCCGCA
>CAZRGJ010000614.1:0-2144 GCA_964599445.1 uncultured Planctomycetaceae bacterium
ACACCAACTCCCGGCGAATGCGCTATCGCGCTGTATCGCCGAATAAAAAAGCGGCAAAAAGTCACTGCGTGACTACATTGCCGCACTCTCAAAAGGGGAGGCTAAATGAGCGTGGACCTTCTAGAAACCCTGAGTCCGTAAAAAAAGGGAGAAACATTGGAATGATGTTTCTCCCTTTTTTGTGGATCCAAATTTCTTTTATTTGCGTTTTCTCGAACGGAGCGTAACCAGCCCTGCCGTGCCGAGAAGCATCAACGCCCACGCGGACGGCTCCGGAACCTTATTCGCGTCCTGATAGAAGGCCAGGCCGTTGAAACCAATGCGGTCACCGCCTCCGCTGGAGTTGAACCATTTGTACGAGTTATCCAAAAGCGTCATGCTGACTTCGTCAAACGAAAATGCCTCGTCAAACATGAAGCTCGCGTACTCGTCCTGTCCGAAAGCCCGGTCCACGATGAACGTGTCGGCGAAAACCAGCATATCGTCATCGTAGAATTCCATCGCAAACTCGGTCAAGCCGTTACCGCTCACTCCAGTACCGTAGCCCCAGATAAGGAAACCTTCGGCAAGAATATCCTCTTCGGAAGTGAACGTGAGGATCGGGTTGACGTACTTTTCATCCGGAACGGCAAAGTAATCCGCATACAGCTGGTTGTCGCCATCCCTTCTGTCGATGGTATACCACGTACCGCTTCGGTTGTATCCGCTGCCGGCGAGCAGATTGTTGAGATTCGCAGCGGAAAGTGAAGTATTGTTGATGGAAACACCATCCGGACGGACGACATCCAGCCCCTTCTGAGGTGTATTGTAGCTATCCTGGAACGTGGAACCTTCCGTGTACTGGTGGTTACCGAACGTGACTTCCGACAGTCCGACGCGGTCACCGCCGGAGTAGTTGCCTTTGCCGAGATGTTTGAAGTTGTCCGTGATCTCCATGACGACCTTCGCGGCGCCCTGCACTTCCGGGAAGGTGAAGAGCTGCGGATGAGCGGTACCGTACTGGAGCAGTTTGAAGGAGTACTTCGACTCGTCCGCGACGGCGATCTTATTCCCATTGGCATCATAAAACGTGAGATTGAAATCCTTCGCCGAGTTGCCGTCGGAATCACTGTACGGAATCACGTTGATGCTGGAGAGATTCTTCGCTTCGTTGAAGGTGAACTCCAGCAGCGGATTTGGGTTTGAGCCATTGAAGTAATCTGTCGAAGCCGTACTCGTGCACCAGCCGGAATTGGTGCCGTCGATAAGAGCCGTAACGGGATGACTTCCCAGAGCCGTTCCGCTGGAAGCGATCTGGGTGACGGAATCCGGTGTGTAGTTCGTGACGGTGTTCGTGCGGTTGAACTGGATCTCCGCGATACCGACGCGGTCCCCGCCGCCTTGACCAGCTCCGAAGAAGTTGTCTGTCAATTCCATCTTGACCCAGCGGGCCGTGACCGGAGCGTCGAGCGGAATATCAAGCTGCACGCTGTTGTTCGTGATCGAGTCAAGCGTTACCTGCTGCGTCGCGATCGGTGTGCCGACAAAACCGGTACTGCCGTCGTAGAAAGAGAGCGTAAATGCTTTCGTCGCGTTTCCGCCGCCGTAGTTCCAGAACGCGATGGAATCGAGCGTCTGATTCGTGCTGAGGTCAAACAGGAGGACCGGATTCGGCGAGTTCTTATCGAAATAGTCGTAGCCGTTCCCGCCGTTGGGAGCTGTCGTGACCCAGGTATTGCCGGGAGTGCCGTCACTGGCGTGAAAATTGTTATAAAAACTTCTCCCATCGGCAGTTTGCAGCACAATGACATTGTCCGCCGTGATGAGTTCCGCACTCGCCGGGACAGTGAAAGCTGCACCCAAAAGGAGCGGCAGGATGAAAAACAGGCTGATTTTACGCATGAAAAACCTCACATATTTCATAATGGAATAAACCTTCTGGCTATATTTTATTCCGGTGTGTCCAATTGTCAAGGAAAATATCTGAAAAAACTTAAAAATTTCTAAAAAATTTTTTTGATGCATCACCCGCATGAAAAAAACAGGACGGACAGTGTGCCAAAGCACGGTCTGCCCGCCCTGCAACGAGGTAATTTTTAGAATTTAGCGATTTTATTTCTTCGCCTTGCGGTTTTTACGCGCGACGCCGAAGACTCCCAGTCCGC
>CAZRGJ010000615.1:0-2142 GCA_964599445.1 uncultured Planctomycetaceae bacterium
TATCACATTATCATTATTTTTATTCATTTACATTCAAGGAGATGTGACACACACACAATAAAAATCAAACAAAAAAACAGACATCGTGCTCTGAAACTGGAATCGCTTGAAGAACGTCAGCTTCTGACCGCTGCGCCTTACGCCACCGCCCCGACCGAACCGGAAGCCATTTTCCAGACTGCAGTCCTCCCGAACACCGTTGAGGATCCGATCGAGGCAACCACTGCCGTTACTCTCACCGAAACTGCCGCCTCGGCATCCGCTCCGCTTCTTCCGACTGCCGACGCATCACTTACCATCCCTGCCGGCTACAACGCCCACGACTACACCGCCCTCTACAACTTCCTCGAACAAACCGACTCCTCCGGCGTCAAAAACGGAAAAAGACTTAACACCTCCTACAACTCCGCAACCCCCACCACCTGGCCCGGCGTTACATGGACCGATGTGAATGGAGAAAAACGGATTTCTGGACTCTACCTTGAAAACAAATCCCTTAGCGGAAATTTAGATGTTTCCAGATGTACGGCACTAACCACGCTGAACTGCTACGATAATGCACTAACGACGCTAGACATTTCCGGCTGTACGGCATTAACTTACCTGGGATGCCACAATAACAAACTGACGACACTGGATGTTTCCGGATGTACGGCACTAACTGAGCTAAACTGCTATTATAACGATTTAACAGAATTGGATATTTCTAACTGCACAAATCTAACTAAACTAAACGTCAGCCATAACAATCTGATGAAACTGGATGTTTCCAGCTGTAAGGCGTTAACTACGCTAAGTTATTTTAATAACAACATCACATCGCTGGATGTGAGTAACAATACCGTACTGAAAACCCTTTATTGCGGTAACATCTCCACCTCGCCGGATATGAGTAAGAAACATAATTGTATCCGTATTTCTCCGAACGTAATCGGCACGTTGGATATTTATGCCGGCATCGAATGGAAATTTATAAACAGTATCGGCAAACAGGTCGGCACAAGTTCCTATTCTTCTGACAACGTTTATCAATACTACAGACTTTCCACTCTTCCAGTCACGGCGCAATCAGTCCAAACGGCAAGCAGTCAATCTACATTTCGTCGGAACCGATCTTTCAGCTTGCAACGCCAACGCTGACCGCCGCAGTCTCCGGTTCGGACTCCGTCACGGTAACGGTCGGGAATGTGGCGAACGCCTCCGGCTACACGCTGGAATATGCGGAAAACGCGGACTTCACCAACGCACAGACGCTCTCGTTTACAGCCTCTGGAAGCCAGACCATTTCCGGACTGAACACAAACATGATGTACTTCTTCCGCGTGAAAGCGAACGGTACGGGCAGCTATTCCGACTCGAAATGGACAAATGTGCAGCTTTACACACAGAAACCGCTGGAAAAAGAGGTTGGGTCTCTCATCGTGAACACGACGATGGATGTTGTGGATGCGTATGACGGAGTCACCTCGATCCGCGAGGCGATCTCGTTCGCGAAGGAAGGTGAAACGGTCACTTTCGATGAGTCGATGAGAGATCAGACCATCGTCCTGAACGGTTCACCACTGAGTCTGACCAAAGCTGTAAGTCTCGATGCCGGCAGCCTGAACGTGACGCTCGATGCGAATGAAAAGAGCAGCGTAATGCATGTAAGTACATCCTCAAAAATGCTGTTTTACCTGAAAGGTCTAACATTCACGAATGGAATGGCGCAAGAATACAGGCCTGACGTAGGAGCAGGAATCAAACACTATGAAGGTGTTTTGACTGTGACAGATTGTATCGTCAAAAATAATAACGGAATAGGAATTTCCACCTCAGCAAATCAAAGCAGCCTGACTGTTGAAAATTCCAGAATTATTAAAAATGCAGAAACTGGTATTTTTATCTCTAGTCGTAAAGTTGTCATTTCCAACTCCGTGATCGCCGGGAATAATGGTAATGGAATTGAGACACTTAAAAACAATGCCTTAACGGTAACTAACTGTACCGTGGTTGGAAATAGCGAATCCGGCATTAATGCATACTCCAACACATTTACCGTTAATAACTCGATTGTGATGGCGAATATGGCAGCCTATGACCTCTATGGCAAAGCGAAGGTCACGAACAGCATCGTCGGGTCGAATGATTCCGCAAATCGCG
>CAZRGJ010000616.1:0-2137 GCA_964599445.1 uncultured Planctomycetaceae bacterium
GCGTGGATGCCCGGACGCGGCGACTTTGGCGAAGTGACCAGCACGTCAAACTGCACGGACTACCAGGCCCGCCGTCTGAACGCACGCTACAAAGTGAAGGGCGAGAAGGGAACGAAATTCCTCCACACGCTCAACGGGACAGCCATCGCCATCAGCCGCGGAATGCTCGCGGTCATGGAAAACTACCAGCAGGCGGATGGTTCCATCGTCGTGCCGGAAGTTCTGCGTCCGTACATGGGGATAGACGTCATTCGCCGTTAAGGCCGAAAGAAAGCCACAGTTTCTGAAATTCAGCCCGGACTGCATCGAAAACGCACGGTCCCGGGCTTTTTTCAGATCCATCCGGAAGGTACGGCATACCGAAACTCACCCGGATGCTTTCCGTTCCCGGATCCAGAGATACGTCAGACACAAAATCACCGGAAAGACACAGAATGGCCAGATCGGACGGCGGAGCGTACGGATCGTGGCGTTTTCCTGTCCGGCGTCTTTTTTGGAATGGAGCGTAAGGAGGATCTCGCGGGCGATGGTTTCTGCGTCTCCGTCCTCTGCAGACTTCACGTGGAAAAACGCACCGTTCCCATACCGCGCAAGGTTCTGCATCCCGACAGGATCCGGAGTGGAACGCCGAAATTCCAGCGGCTGCCCGGGGATCTCGGATGGAAGCGGCTGGACCGGCACGGCGGCAGAAAGCGGAGTGCTGGAAGTCTCCTCTTCCGGAACGGTTTCTGTCCCGGCGACCTTTTCTTCCGAATCAGTCTCAGCCCCAACGATCTTTTCTTTCAGAGCGGTTTCTGTCCCGGCGGGTCCTTTTGCCAGCGGGGTTTGAGTTTCCGCACTGGTCCGGCAAAGGGAGTGGATCGCCTGGATCCAGTAGTTTCGGTAAACGTCTTCCGAATTCTTTCGCCATCTCCACAGATTCTCCGACGCATGGAAAAGCGTCGAGACATCTTGCCCGCGGCTTCGGATAAGGATCGGAAAACCATCGCATTTCCCAAGGATCTCAGCTCCGGAAAACGTCTGCGGTACATTCCAGAAATGAAAGACCGACTGCGCAAAATCATCAGAAACGGTTCCGCGAAACAACTCCGACGCAAAACCTTCCGGAGTCAGCAAAAGTTTCCTTTCTTTGGTTTCTTCGGATCCCGTTCCGCCATTTTCTGCCGCATTCTGCACCATTCCAGAAAATGAAAGCGGGAAATTCCGCCCCAATTCGGCACGTTCCCATGCTTCCGGACGGAAATGCCGGCCTGCGATCAGGATCAATCCGCGCGAGACCGGTCTTCGGGAAACTCCCGCCTCGGGAACTTCACTTTTTTGCGGAGCATTTCCGGAACCGCTCTCTGGACCTCCGGAAGCCTCCGAAGCGTCAAACCATGCTGCGGTCAGGGCCTTCAGGTTTTCCTCACCGAGATCTTCCGGGGAAACCGAGTTCAGGATCAGCACATCCAGCCCGCGCAGTTCTTCGGCGGTCGGAAAGTCCGTGCGCTGGCACGCATCCTGTTTCGGATCCGGCGCAAGCGGCATCCCGGACGGAGACCAGGTTTCCAGATGAACGGACGTTTCGCGGGCAAGCAGATTCCGCAGAGCACGAAATTCCCACGTCGGCACGCCCGTCACGAGCAGGACCTGCCGGACACGTTCTGCAGCATTCAGAGAAATCGAAAGCGGCGTATGGAGGAACGTTTCGCCGTCCGTCACGGTCCCGTCAGCTTTCTTGAGTCCGGACTGCGTTTGGAGTGCAGACGGCATTTTTTCCCCGTCGGTTTCCGCGAAACGGCATTCAAGACGCAGGGAGTATTTTTTCACTTCTTCCGGCTTCCATTTCAATTCCGCATCCAGAAAGCCCGTCTTGCCCTCAAACGCACACAGAGTCCGCGCCAAAACCGTTTCCGTTTCCGCATCGAGAAGCCGGACTTCCACATTCTGTCCGGCACACGGTTCCGCAAAGACCCGCACAGAAAATTCGGCCGTCTCGCCGCAAAGTACAGTTGACCGTGGATCCTTCCACTGAACGAAGATCTGGGGAATGGCTCTTTCATCTCCCAGGACGATCGGGAAAAGCGCGCAATTTCTCTCACCGGCGATCTCTGCCGAAGATCCGGACACGGTGTCTTCAAAAGCACGGTCGGTCGCG
>CAZRGJ010000617.1:0-2137 GCA_964599445.1 uncultured Planctomycetaceae bacterium
AACGCGGGATCCCGGTGAATTACGTGCAGGCGATCCTCCGTCCGATCACGGCGGCACTGGATCTTGCGCATTCCCGCGGCATCATCCATCGAGACGTCAAACCGTCAAACATCATGTTCACCAGCCAGAACGGCATCACGGTCCCGTGGCTCATCGATTTTGGGATCGCGTCGCGGATCCAGATGGTCTCCGGCACGATCCCGCATCCGGAATTCTGCCGTCTGGGGTCGGGAACGCCGCACTACATGGCGCCGGAACAGTTTCTTTCACGTCCTCAGGATAAATCGGCGGACCAGTATGCGCTTGCTTCAACTGCGTATGAGCTTCTTTCCGGATCGCTGCCGTTTCAGGGAGAAAACCCGGTGGCGCTCGGTGTGCTGAAGTCGACGATCCGGCCGCCGGTCATCGAATGGCTTGATGAGTGCACGAACAGTGCGCTGAAGAAAGCTCTTTCTCCGGAACCGGCTGAACGTTTCGATTCGTGCTCGGCATTCATCGACGCACTGTCGCGGGCTTCGGAGGCGGCTTCGGCTCTGACCTTTTCGCAGGAACTGCTTTCGCGTATGGAAAAGGAGGAAGAGGAAAGAAAAAAGAAACGCCGCGATGATGCCTGGAAACTGGATTCGAATCCTCCGCCGGAACCGATTCTGTTTGGGAAAAAAGCACCGAAGAAACCTGTGGAACTTACCCCACAAGAAATCGAAAAGGCTAATGCGGGCTGTGCGTTTGGCTGCCTTCTCTTTTTTCTTTTGTTTGCACTTTTGGGGTCCTGCAAAGAGCCACGCTATGCAAATCTCTCCGATGCGGAACCTGCCGTCCTAGCGAGTACGCAGGAAAGTCCGTGTTCGGAAGTTTCGTGTCCTGAGTGCCGCTGAATTCAGGGGGACTTCGCTTTTTTTCCTGAAGCCGTCAGCCCAAATGCCGGATTCATTCCGTCCTTCCGCTTTCATTTTCCGGCGGAATGGCGTACTGGGAGAGGTGCTGCTCGATCCGGAGGAGCTGATTGTATTTCGCGGTCCGTTCGGTACGGGAAACGCTTCCGGATTTGATGAAGTCGGCCTGAACTGCGACGGCGAGGTCCGAGATGAATGCGTCGGTCGTTTCGCCGCTTCGGTGGCTGATGATCGTGCGCAGACCGTGTTTTTTCGCGAGCCGGATCGCCTCGAACGTTTCCGTGAGCGTACCGACCTGATTCGGTTTAACGAGAACGGCGTTGGCTGCTTTTTGCTGAATGCCGGTTTTTAAACGATCCGCATTTGTGCAGAAAAGATCGTCTCCCACGAGCTGGACCTTTCCCCCAAGCCGTTCTGTCAGGAGTGCCCAGCCGTCCCAGTCATCCTGCGCAAGTCCGTCTTCGATCGAGCAGAGCGGGTAGTCTTCGCACCATTTTTCGTAGAGCCGGATCAATTCTTTCGTCGTGTACTGCGTTTCTCCGAGTCTGTACCGGTCTTCTGCAAGAAGCTCATTCGCGGCGGTGTCGATGGCGATCTTCATCTGCTCTCCCGGAATGTATCCTGCGCGGCGCATGGCATCCACAAGAATCTCAAAAGCCTGTTCGTGCGACGAGATCTCCGGCGCAAAACCGCCTTCATCTCCCACATTGGTTGAGAGTCCGCGTTCGCGCAGAAGTGCTTTCAGTGCGTAGAACGTCTCGCAGACGGCACGCAGGGCATCGCTGAAACTTCGGAATCCCTGTGGAACGAGCATGAATTCCTGAATGTCGAGCGGATTGTCTGCATGAACGCCGCCGTTGAGGACATTTACCATCGGCACGGGGATCGAATGGGCGAAAAGTCCGCCGAGATACCGAAAAAGCGGCACGTGGAGCGAATTGGCGGCCGCACGTGCACACGCAAGCGAAACGCCCAGTACCGCATTTGCGCCGAGGTCCCGTTTGTCGTGCGTTCCGTCCAGCTCGATCATTCGGTCATCGATCCTGCGCTGATTTCGCGCGTCTTCGCCGTGAAGTTCCTTTGCGAGGATCTTATGCACATTATGGACGGCCTGCCAGACGCTTTTCCCGCCGTAGAAATCGCGGATACCGTCCCGCAGCTCGACCGCTTCGTGCCGTCCCCTGCTCAAACCGCTTGGCACCGAGGCCGTTCCGACGGTCCCGTCTGCCAGATGAACGTCCACT
>CAZRGJ010000618.1:0-2124 GCA_964599445.1 uncultured Planctomycetaceae bacterium
GCAATGAAATCGCGGATCCCGTATCTTCGCATGTGGAAAATGATCTTTCCAAGCCGGCACATTCCGACCGGCCGGTAAACGTCGCAGACCGCAGAAAGTGCCTTTTTGTCCGCATGTCCAACGACGCCGAAGCAGTGGACCTCAAATCCCTGCGTCTTCAGTGCCTTCGCCACATAGACCGGGTACCGTCCCCACCCGGCGACCATGCAGATTTTTTTGACTTTTCCCGGATCCGTCATTTTACTCCGCGTCTGCTTCTCATTTTTCTGTTTGCCTCATTCCTCAGGCAAAAAAACGTTCTTTTCTTTCATTTTATCCTATCTTCACCAAATTCGCAAGTACGCTTTTGCAAAAATTCTCCATTTTTTTCAGAATTTCCGCACCAGGCACTTGAAAATTTCAGCGAAACCGGGTAGAATCGATCATAGGCCAGTTTTGATCTGGTCCATTCTTGTTTCATGCCTTCGGGCACACGCATCTTTTAAAATTTCCCGACCCATGGATGCCGGGGAAACACGAAAATAAGGAGGTACACCATGTTTGGCGCAATCATTGGAGATATCGTGGGTTCTCGTTATGAGTGGAAAAACTGCAAAAGTACAGATTTCGAATTTCTGGATCCGCGCAGCCGATTTACTGACGATTCGACCCTGACCATCGCGACGGCTGACGCCATTTTAAACGACCTGCCGTTTGCTGACGCCTACTGGAATTGGGGAAATCGTTACCCATACGCCGGTTACGGAGGCCGTTTCTCCGAATGGCTCCATTCCACTGATAAAAAACCGTATTTCAGCTTCGGAAACGGTTCCGCAATGCGGGTCTCTCCTGTCGGCTGGGCATTTGAGACGCTCGAAGAAACGATCGAGGCGGCATGTCGTTCCGCCTCCGTTACGCACGATCACCCGCATGGGATCGAAGGTGCCGAATCCGCAGCTGCTGCGATCTGGATGGCCCGTAATGGGAAAACAAAGGAAGAGATCCGAGATTTCATCGAAAATCATTTTTTCTACGATCTCTCCCGTTCGCTCGATGAGATCCGTCCGGACTATGAGTTTGACGTTACGTGTATGGGGACGATGCCCGTCGCGTTTCGTGCGTTCCTGGAATCGGAGGATTACGTGAGTGCCGTGCGTCTTGCTGTTTCTGTAGGAGGAGACAGCGACACGATTGCGTGCATTACCGGAGGTATCGCCGATGCGTTTTACCGAGAGATCCCGGAAGAAGTCCATACTTTCATGCGAGCCAAACTTCCGCAGGAAATGCTGGAGATCATCGATCAGTTTGAAGAAAAATACGTGACGCGAAAACTGATCTGAAACCGGCCTGAAAACACGAAAAACGAAAAAGCCCTTCACCGAATGGCCGACACAATGGACGCGCCAGCCGGGAAAGGGCTTTTTTATTTTCGTCTCTGCTTTATTTTCGTTTTCGCGTCAGACGTACGTCGGGAACTGTTCGTTGAAGCGCACGTCGCCGGCGTTCAGGAGACGGATGTCCGGAATTCCGAATTTCATCATCGCCAGACGGGTCAGACCCGCACCGAATGCGAATCCGCTGTAGACCGTGGGATCCACGCCGGCACATTCGAGAACTTTCGGATGGATCAGACCACACGGAATCAGCTCGATCCAGCCGGTGCCGTGGCACGTGGAGCAGCCTTCGCCTTCGCACAGGAGACAGCGGATGTCCAGCTCAAAACCAGGTTCCACGAACGGGAAGAACCCCGGACGCAGACGGACCGTAACGTCGCGGTGGAAGATCTCGCTCAAAAGCGTCTTCATGACGGCGATCAGGTTCGCGACCGAGATGTTTTTGTCGACGACCAGCCCCTCGCACTGATAGAACGTGTTCTCGTGGCTCGGGTCGACCGCTTCGTTGCGGAAGCACCGTCCCGGGAAGATCGCGCGAAGCGGAACGCCGAGACGCTGCATCGTACGGACCTGGTTCGCGGAAGTGTGCGTACGCATGAGCATCTGGTTTTTCAGCCAGTACGTATCCTGCATTTCACGTGCGGGATGGTCCGACGGAATGTTCACGGCGTCAAAATTGTAGAACTCCAACTCGCATTCCGGCGACGGGACCACGGTGAATCCCATTCCCTGAAAGATCGATTCCAGCTCC
>CAZRGJ010000619.1:0-2122 GCA_964599445.1 uncultured Planctomycetaceae bacterium
CGCTTTACGCTTTCTCGCGGAAGGAACTACCTCGAGGCACCGATCTCCGGGATCCTCTATCTCGAGAACCAGGCGATGCCAAATCGGGAACATTTGCCGGTCATCCACATCGAAAACGCGCACTTCATGCCGTTCTTCCAGCTCGGCAAAACGACGGCGAAAGAGTGGATGCAGATGTGCCGGGAGATCAACCTTTACGGAATGGCGGAGTTTTCGAGCGAGCACATTCTCATTACCGCGACGATCGAAAACGTCATGAAGCATCTGGACGACCCGGTCCGGCTTCTGAAAGCGTACGAGTTCCTCGCGGACCGCTACGCAGAACTGATGGGATTCGCCGACAAAGACGAAAATCCGGTCCATCACCGGCCGTGCTGTGTCATGCACCTGACGGAAGTGGACCATATGTTCATGTACGCGACCTCATTCCGGACGGCGTACCATCGCGACGCAATGAAACCGGTCCTGAATTCCTCCGAATTTCTGAAAAGCGGCTGGGGGCCATGGCACGAACTGGGCCACATTCACCAGATGCCGCACTACTGTTTTGAAGGAATGACCGAAGTGACGGTCAACATTTACTCGCTCCACATGCAGACGTCACTGAAACAGAAAGCGCGCATCGACACGCCGGAAATGCAGAAAAAGCTCCTGGAGTATTTTGCGCGTCCGAATCGGGACTACCATGCGGAAGAGGACGTCTTCATGAAGCTCGCGATGTTCTGGCAGCTGAAGATGGCGTTCGGCGACGATTTCTATCCGAAACTTCACCGGTACATTCGGGAAAATCCGCTCGCGTCCGGTGAAAGTGACGTGAAAGTGCAGTACTTCATCAATGCGGCCGCAGAAATTTCCGGTCGAAACCTTGAGCCGTTTTTCAACGCATGGGGACTCCCGATCGAAACGAAGACCCGCATGGCGATGAAGAAACTCAAGCCGCTCAAGAAACCGATCTGGCTGAATTTCAATTTCTCCAATCCGTAAATTCAGCATTTGAGTGTGTGTGCCGTTTTTTTGCCGATGGAATCACTAAGAAACGCAGAAGAGCGCGCAATGAAAACGCGAGGCGGTCTGACACGCAGTCACGAACCAACCCCTTTATTTTGTATTTTGCAGATTCATCTCGTAAATTAGGAGAATCGAATGAAATTAGATTTTCGATGGAATATTTTTTCAATTTTGGGATCGTTCCTGATCCTTTCTTCAGTACGGTTTCGGCTTCGGCACAGGAAAAGCCGGAGGCTGCCGAGTTCCGGATCCCCAATTCGGAATTCACGCTTTCCGCGAATGCATGGGAACCGTATGAGGAGATCGAAAAAGCAGCGGATGGAAATCCTGCGACGCACTGGCACTCTCCCTGGAAAAAAGCCGGCACGTATCCGTACTCGATCGAAATGAAATTCCGGGAACCGCAAAATGTGGATCGGATCTGGTATCTGCCGCGTCAGGACGGCGGGAAAAACGGATTCATTCTTCAGTACGAGGTCTGGGGACAGAAAGCGGACGGTTCCGAAAACTGGGAGAAACTCCAGACCGGCAAACTGCCGTACGGTGCGACGAGCCGTTTCATCTTCCTGAAACCAGGGACCTGGTCTGCGCTGCGTCTGAATATTCTTGAAGGAGTCGGCGGATTCGGAAGCATCGCGGAATTGGCGGTTTTCCGAACGGACGAGCTTTTGCAGAAAACGAGCGGACTCTTTACCGACGGAACGTTTTCCGCGCTGAAAACGGACGCAGACGGAAACCTGCCGAACGATCTCAAAGAAAAGATCGACGCACTCCGGAAAGAAACGGAACGTCCCGATATTCAGAAAATGCTTCAGCACGCAGAATCGCTCCTGACGGAAGAGGGAAAAGCCGCGACACAGAAAAACATTCTGAAAGTGAGCCGGAACCCGGATCCTGCCGCCGAGATGCGATTCCTGCAGCTCGGAATGCGCTGGTCGCTTTTTCAACCGACGGGGATGAATGTCGAAGCCGGACAGAAATTCACGGTCTGTCTCGAGGCGGATCCCAATGAGCCGCTGCCGACGCTCCTCATTCAGGACCTGCGGACCTACGATTGGAATAAAATGGACACACTCACGCTTCAGGCGGGCTGGAATGAGCTTGAGGCTCCGCG
>CAZRGJ010000620.1:0-2120 GCA_964599445.1 uncultured Planctomycetaceae bacterium
TTTCATCGGCTGCTTAACAAAATTTGTTTGTTTTTTGAGTGAACACGCCCTAGAATGAAAGAGCGTTGGTTCAGTCTTCGAATTTCTTGAAGATGACCACTGCGTTGTGTCCGCCGAAGCCGAGATTATTGTTTGCGGCATAGCGTACAGAACGTTCGACGGCCGTGTTGGGCGTGATGTCCAAGTCGCAGTCCGGGTCGGGCGTTTCGTAGTTGATCGTCGGCGGGATGACCTGATTTTCAAGCGTCTGCACACACGCGATGCACTCCAATGCGCCGGCGGCTCCCAATGCGTGCCCCGTCGTGCCTTTCGTACTGCTGACGGCCACCGTCCGTGCCGCGTCGCCGAGAGCGGATTTGATGGCGCAGGTCTCGAATTTGTCGTTCAGCGGCGTACTGGTCCCGTGCGCGTTGATGTAGTCCAGCTCCTCCGGTCCGATCCCTGCGTGACGCATGGCCATCCGGAAGGCGCGGGCATCGCCGTCCCCCTGCGGATCGGGGCTGGTAATGTGGTATCCGTCCCCGGTCGCGCCGTAGCCGACGAGTTCCGCGAGGATCTTCGCACCGCGTTTTTTGGCGTGTTCGTATTCTTCCAGGATCATGACTCCGGCTCCTTCCGCAGCCACGAAACCATCGCGGTCTTTATCGAACGGACGGCTGGCGTGAAGCGGGTCGTCGTTGCGGGTGCTCATCGCTTTCATTGAGGCGAAACCGGCGATGCACAGCGGCATGACGCTTTCTTCCGTCCCTCCCGCGATCATGATATCCGCATCGTCACGCTGGATCATCCAGTACGCTTCCCCGATAGAATGGCACCCGGACGCGCAGGCAGAAACGATGCCGAAGTTCGGACCTTTCGCACCATAGCGGATCGAGAGGTCCCCCGACGCGCTGTCCGCGATCATCATCGGAATGGCCAATGGTGAGACTCGGCCCGGTCCGCGGTCCAGAAGGACACTGTTTTGTGTCGTCGTCGCGATGATCCCGCCAATGCCGCTGGAAACCAGGATCCCGACGCGCGTTTCGTCCAGTTCGCTCTCCTGAAAATTCTTCGGCAGACCCGCCATGGCGAGTGCTTCGTCACCTGCCGCGATGGCGTACTGGCAGAAAAGGTCCAGACGTTTCGCATCCTTGAACGGAACGTACTGCGTGATGTCGAAATCCTTTACTTCGCCTGCGATTTGAGTCCGAAATCCGGAAGCGTCAAATTTCGTGATCGGTCCCAGTCCGCAGCGTCCTTCGACGATCGATGTCCAGAAATCTGCCGCGTTATTTCCCACGCAGGAAACGACTCCGTATCCGGTCACGACTACCCGTTTTTTCTGCATTTTGTGTGTCCTTTCCCCGTTTTATTTTTGGATTGGATAGCGAATTCCTGCCGGTGCTGCCGACGGAGCGGAATTTTCTTCGATCCAGTGTTTGTTCATCGTGATCTTACGGCAGACCAGTTCTCCGGTCCGGTCGATCGCTTCGATCTCTTCCGGAGTGCAGTCCTGCGCGAGAAAATCGATGAGACGGTCCAGACGGCGGTCCACTTCCTGGAAGATCTGGAGCGTTTCCGGGGTCGGAATGATCTGGACGTTCCGGCGGTCCTCTTCATTCGGCTTGCGCGTCACGATCTCTGCCTGAACGAGTTTTTCGATGAACGTCGAGGCTGCCGAGGAGGAAAGCCCTGTGATCTGCATGACCGTGTTCAGATTACACGGAAGCTGTTGACGGATGAGGGTCAGATAGTAAATATGCCGGCTGGAGAGTTTCCCTGCGGACTTCCCCTTGCAGATCTCTCCCCAACTATGATTGATGTAGTTCCGGCGCGCACAATCGATCAGCCGAAACATACGTTTGAACGAGTCTGTATTCATATTTTCCACTTATTCTGCATGATCTCAAGAATAGTTTCCCGGTAAATATCAGGAATATATTCCCAAAACAGGAACATTATACCATATTTCAGAATTTTCATCAAGAGTGATTTGAGGTTTTGTGGAAATATTTCAGGGAAAATGGCAAAAAAAGGGGAAAAACAAAAAAACAGATTTTTTGAAAAATTTTAAAAGATTTTGCCGCCCCCCCTTGACATGGTGTTTTCGCAATGTTAAACTGAATTTTGTGCAGAAGATT
>CAZRGJ010000621.1:0-2119 GCA_964599445.1 uncultured Planctomycetaceae bacterium
GACTCAGCACGCTGGAGAGCCGGACCGTGAACGTTCCGTCCTGCGGGAGCGTTACGTTCAGGAACGGATCTGCATGGTGGGTCCGACGCCCAAGATTCGGTCCTTCCGCTCCGGCGCGGTCGTCGCACTCGGCCACGAGATTTCCGGAAGCGTCCCACAATTCCAGCCGGGCGTCCAGAGGAGAATCCAGTGCGCCTGCCGTCACGTCGACCACGACGCGCTCTCCAGCCTTTCCGGAAAACCGGAAATCCGCAGTCTGCCCGTTCTTTTCAAGTTTCCCGTAAAAAACTGACGGGATCGCGGCATCCTGAACGGATCCAGCTTCGACCGGAGTCTCTTTTTCGACGCAAAGGTTCATCGGCCGGAGCAGCGGTCTGCCGTTCAGCTCGCGGATCTCTGCCATTGGGACGCCGTCCCGGTTCGGAAATGCCGTCAGTTTCGAGAGATCCAGCTCTGCATCTGGAAGATTTACGCCGAAAAGCTGAACGTTTCCCGCATCGCCTTCCTTCACGCAGGGTGGATAAACGGCCTCAAGCCACAGAAACGGACCGATCGCCAGGCGGTAGACGAAATCGTCGCGGCCTCGGAAAAGAGAATCCTGGACCTCAACGCAGTAGACTCCGTCCGTCGGGGCCTCAAAAACGAGAGCGGGATCCGGATCATTCCGCCAGCAACACGCCGATGCCGTCTTTTTCCCGTCCGGTCCGTAAACCGTCAGGAGCGGCTGAAACCACCCCGGGACTGCATCCGCGAGAAAGGGATCCAAATAGCGTCCCAGCAGAAACAGAACGACGCGCTCTCCGGCTTTTGCCTGAAACTGGAATCGGTCAACGTCGCCCGGCCGGATCTGCCCGTTCACCATCACCGGCAGCGAAAGCGTCGGAAGCTCAGCCCGGACCCAATGGATCATTTTTCTCTTTCTGTTGTCCCAGTAGCTCGGAGGCTCTGGCGTATCGTTCGGTTCCAGCTCGCGCACTTCCGGCAGGTCGCCGACCTGAAAAACCGCGGGAAGCGACGAGGAGTTCCGGGAACGGACCCACATCAGCCGGTCCCCGCATGGAGCATCCGGGGCGATGGTGACTTCAAGGAGGACCCCCTGTGCGAGCGTTTCCTTCGGTTTCCGTTCCGGCCGCTGGAAAAAGTACTCCCAGAATACTCGCTGAATATCCTCCGGCTCATGCCGATTCAGGAGTTCATCATAGTACGGTAGTTCCTCCGCGAGCATTTCCGGCGTCAGATCCGCTTTTTCATCCTCCGTCCGATTGGGATCCGCATACCGGGCGGCTCGGGCACGAAGCATTTCCTCGCGTTTTGCCGCACGTTCCGATTCCGGGACATCCAAAAGCGAAAACTCATCCTCGTAGAGCAGGCGCGCTGGCCGACCGACATCCGGACTCGTGATCGCGACCTTCTGAAACCGCTTCAGGACTCGGGCAGAAACCCCCTCTCCCGAAAAAGAAACGCTTTCAATGCCGCCCAGTTTCCGACCCCCGATCAAAACGCGAAACGTCGTCCCGCGCTGACCGCCCGCCGGATAGACATACCCAATGGAGGGAGCCTGAGACTGCGCCTGCGCCAAGACGTCCGTCGGAAAAATCATCCATGCGCAAATGCCGAAGAGGATCCCCAATGCCGCCAGGTTTCCCCGCTGAAAGTTTCCCAATCGAAAAATTTTTTGAGTCCAGTTCATTTGAAAGTTCGTGAAATAAAAGCCGCAAAAACCAGTCCGTCAACCAATCCTTCAAATACTTAGCCGAACACTCAGCCCCGCACGGTTCACGCAGTGTCCATCAGCTCCGTGAGCCAGCCGTTCTCCGAAGGCGGATCCATGATCGGCAGATCAAATCCTTTCTCGTTCGGCATTTTTGTGGTCGGATCGATCCCCAGCTGCCAGTAGATGGAACCTAGCAGATCCTGCGGCCAAACGGGACGTTCAGCGACATGCTCTCCGGTTTCGTCGGATTTTCCGACGATTTTTCCACCCTGGAATCCGCCTCCGGCAAGCATGACGCTGAAGCACCGCCCAAAATGTCCGCGTCCGCCAAACCATGGCGACTCGGTCTGGATCTTCGGCGTTCTTCCGAACTCGCCGCCCCACCAGATGATGGTCTCGTCCAGA
>CAZRGJ010000622.1:0-2115 GCA_964599445.1 uncultured Planctomycetaceae bacterium
GATGAAAATGAAGAAAAAATGACGTCCCTGCTGGGAATTGGTCTGGATGCGCCGGATGAGGAGGTGCGTTTGACGCGCGGACGGAATTTTGCGCTCGTTGGCGGAAGTCAGGAGACGCACGAAGTCATGCAGGAGACCGTCTGCAAAGTGAACGAAAATCTGGAACGTCGCGGGAAAGTCTTTGAAGAGACGACGCGCCGGGAGTTTCTTGACGTTCTCCATGAGGTCGTTGAGTCGATGAATTACCGGAGGGATTGAGTTTTTTTTCCGGACAGTGTGAATGAATGGCCTGAGAGCTGAGTGGCTGAGTGTTTGGGACGGGACTTGAAAGGAAACCGGATGAGAACGTTTGGATCGCATTTGACGTGCCTCGTTTTCGTGATTTTACTTGGCGCCGCGCTGGGGCGGATGCTTGGAAATGGACAGTATGCCCAGTGGACGCAGATTTACGCGGAAATCGAGCAGGCGGAGGACAGCCTGAAGGTTTTGGCGAACGTTCCTCTCGTGAAATATGAAGGGAATTTTGATTTCGGGATCCTGACGGGGGAACCGGAAACGCTGACGCATACTTTTTCCGTGACGAATACCGGACGGGGAGTACTTCGGCTGGGAACGCCCATTTGCGAGCAGGAAGGCGTCTCCTGTGCTGTTTCGAAGGCGGAGGCCGTTCCTGATGAGACCATTGAGATCTCGGTGTCGTGTATCCCCTCCAAAGAGGAGACCGATTTCGGATTCTCGGTTTCGATCCCGACCAATGCTCCGACGGAACCCGAGCTGGAATTTTTCCTTGGCGGGTCGGTTTATCCGGAGGTTTGGGTGAAGGAAAAGGCTCTGGAGGTCGCGGGGGTGCCGACGGTGAACGAATTCCGCGTCAGCAATCCGGTCTACTCCATTGCAGAGGGGAAATCGCTGCGTCTTTCCGAGCTTCGGGTCACGAATGAAGAGTATGCGAAATTCTTCCGTTTTGAGCAGACGGAAATGTACTCCTACGATTTTCTGGGAGTGACGCCGGCACCGAATTCCGGTCAGATCGTGCTGGTCTCCATCCTGCCGGGATTGCCGAACAAAGTCTTTACCGTAAACGTAGAAGGGAAGACCAATTCGGAAAAAATGCCGACGATTCGTTTTGCCATCGATTTTAAAATGCCGAAGGCCGACATGATGCTCGGAATGCCGGGAACCGGATTCGTGCCGCTTCTGCCGCCGGTTGTGAGTTCAAGCGAGCCGGGGGGGCCTGACACGCAGGACTCGCCGAACTCGGATACGCCAGAGGTGCAGGGATCGCCGGACGTGCAGGAAACGCCGGTTCCTTCCGGGCGTACGGACGTGCCGGATTCCATTCAGCTGGACGCTGAAGTGCCGTGAGTTTCAGAGTTCGCCAGCAGGGAATGCGGAGCGCAGGATGACTCCGACTTTTGGGGTTGATTCTTTTGCCGCGGAACGCTGGGAGACTGTTTTCCATGCGGCCGGAGATCGCGGGACGTGCATTTCCTTCGTTTTTTGGAAAAACGGTTTGCCGGGGCGTGTAGAGTTGACTGAACCGAATATTTGGCGGATGCGAAACGGTGAAATGCCGGGTTAGGGGTCCGCTGCGGAGACTGAAAAGGTTTTCGTACTTTTAGTATTTTAGTGAATGAAGTTTGACGGCTGAAGGATTCAGCCTTTTTCGGGGCGACAGGAAATCCCATGAAAAATTCAACGACTCTTTCTTTGTTTAGCGTATTCCTTTGTGCGCTGGTAATCGCGGGCGGATTGTGGAACGCGCTGTTTTCGACTCCGTCTCTGGATACCGATTCCGTACTCTTCCAGCCTGTGGACTTTTCGTTAGCGGATGGTTCTTTCATGGAAGGAGATGCGGAGAGCGTGCAGTTTTCTGTACCTTCTGCGACGGTCGGCCGATCGGTCGCGCAGGGGGGAAGTCCTGTTTTGGAGGTCATTGAACCGCGGAGTCCATTTGGTGTGCCGGCGGTCTCGGCCATACGGCGGGTCGCCATGAAGCCGCAGACAGAAACTGCCGAAGCTGGCGGAGCGGAACTTTTGACGGAAGCGGATGGTTCGGAATCGCTGATCCCCGTTCCTGAAGTATCCGGCGGGGACGGGTTCCGGGAGAATGGG
>CAZRGJ010000623.1:0-2112 GCA_964599445.1 uncultured Planctomycetaceae bacterium
AGGCCGATTCCACCAATTTATGGCGATGATGGGGGCCGGCGACGTGGAAGGCGGCGGACCGATGGAGGCGGCGATACGGCTGTTCCGGCAGGAAAACATGACGATCGACCTGAACATGAACTCGTACGAGGTCATCGTGTCGAAGATGCTGGACACGGTATTCCAGGCGTTCGTGCTTTTCCTGTCGTATCTTGTGCCTGCATTCAGCCGGTTCGACACGTCGGAATACGTTTCGCAGGGATTCAACATCTCCTTCGACATGGTGCTCATGAATTTCTGCACGGTCGTCGGGTATGCGGTCCCGCTCTACATTTTGGGCTATTTGTGCCTGAAATGCCGTGAGATCGAGCGCTGAGAGAGACCGGGGGCCTTCCTCAGACGCGGAGGTCCCCGATTTTCGTTCACTTTCGTTCGTTGCCGTCCATTTTCATCCGGCCTGGTTTTATTTGCTGATTTAATTCGCTGATTTTTACATTTTAAGGTTTTCCCATGGAATTCATCAAAAACAAATCCCTTTTTCCAATTTTGATCCTCTGCATCGGCGGTGTTCTGGGGGCGATGTACTACGAAGGCATCGCGACGGAGCGATGGGGAGAGATGCAGAGCGAGACGCTGGAATCATTCAAGGCTGCCGTAGAGCAGGTGATGCCGATGACGGTAGGAGTTTGGGAAGCGAACGAGAGTGAGGATGTTCTCGGGATCGCAAACGAGGACATTCGCCGGGTTGCGGGCGCGTATGGTGCGCTGGCCAGACGGTATCATGGATCGTATGAGAATCCGGATATTCATCTCAACATTACCTGCGGTTTCAGCCGAAACGTGGGGGCACATACGCCGGATGTGTGTTTCGTCGGAAGCGGGAACGAGCAGGTGAGCAGCGTAGAGAAGTTCAATATCGCGTATCTTGTGGAACTGCCCGATCCGGAAGATCCCGAAAAAACAGTAACGGAAGACCGGATCGCGACGTTCAATACCGCCGTATTTCGAGGGTGGGATCCGAATGGGAATTCCTACGATCAGCGTGTGTTCTGGGGATGGAAAGATGTCGGGGATGGCTGGCAGGCTCCCCGTTTTCCGCGTATGAAATGGCAGCCGAACGAACCGATCTGCAAAATGTACGTGAGCATTCTGGAAACCAAGGGCGTCGATACGCTGAAAGTGGTCGAAACGTTTCTGCAAGATTTTCTGCCGACGGTCGATCCGCTGCTCAACGGGAAGTACCGCGGGCTGAACCGCGTGATGGATGAAGCGTCGGAAGCTGGTGAAACGGCGGACGGCGGAGACGCTGTGTCTGCTGAAGCGAGGACGGATGCGGATGGGGATCTGTCTGCGGTTCCGGAGCTGGATCTTTCTGCGGAAGATGCGGACACTGAAAACGAAGTAGATGCCGAAAACGGAGCGGAGGTGTCCGGTGCGGCTCCCGGTTTGGGAGAAGAAGACGGAGGGGATGACGATTTGGATCTTGGCTTGCCGTCGGGCACGCTGGAGACGGAAAAAGACGCAGGAAACTCCGCTGGAGGTGCTGCGGAAAAAGAGGAAGAAGCGGACGAATTCACCCTCTGATCTTGCACGGAGAGTCGATTCATGACATTCAGACCGGAAGATTTTGTTCGCGGGTGGAACCTGGCGCGTGTGCTTCGGAATTTGCCGGAAGCGATGGGAAAAGCACGCAGTCTGGGGCGGTATGTGCGGGAATTTCAGTACATTCTCGCACTTCTGCAGGACTACGCAGCCGGAAAGTACACGAACGTGTCGGCTTCGACCATTGCACTGCTGACGCTTACGGCCGCGTATGTGATCTGTCCGCTGGATGCGATGCCGGATCTGCTGCCGATGGTAGGATTCGGTGACGATATTGCGCTGCTCGGTGCGACGCTGGTCAAAGTGCGCGGCGAGTTGGGGCCGTATCTGGAATGGAGAAAAAAAGAAAAGGCTGAACAGAAAAAATCAGCGGAAAAACATGATGAAAATGCCTGAGAACAGGGGCAGATTCACGTGATCAAGAGAGAAAAAAGAGGCGGTTTGAACGAAAAACCGTCTCTTTTTTTGTCTGTTTTAAAGAAAAAAAGAAAAATTCTGAAAAGCGTTTGAGTCGGTAAAACACGGTGTGAA
>CAZRGJ010000624.1:0-2107 GCA_964599445.1 uncultured Planctomycetaceae bacterium
CATCAAAGCTAACCAGAGTTTAGCCGATTCAGGAAAAATGCGCAAGAGCGTTTTTCAAAAAAAACTCTTTTTTCCAAAATTTTCTGAAAAATTTCCAAAAATCTGCGAACAAAACAGAATTTTTGCCCAAATTCACAAAAATTCGAAAGAAGCTGACGGAAATTTTTCCGCTCCCCTAGGCAAAAAAAGGATTTCGTGTATAATGAAAGGCAAGGAACTCGTTGTGCGAAACAAAATTACGAAAGAAAGTGGAAAAAATCATGACTCTTCCCAAAGTAGTTATCGTAGGACGCCCTAACGTCGGCAAATCGAGCCTCTTCAACTGGCTCTGCGGTCGCCGAATGGCGATCGTTGACCCGACGGCAGGCGTGACTCGCGACTGGATGAGCGCGGAGATCGATGTTGACCGGGACGAAGCACCTCAGCCGTTCCAGTTTACCCTGATCGACACGGGAGGGATGGGGGTCCTGGACGCAGACGACCTCACCGATGATGTGGAGCATCAGATCCAGACGGCGATCGACATGGCAGACATCATTCTGTTTGTGGTGGATGCGAAAGAGGGGATCGTTTCCCTTGACGAACACGTCGCCAACAAACTCCGCAGACTCCGCATCCCCGTCCTGTGCATCGTCAACAAAACGGACCACATCGGTCTGGAAAATCACGCAAACGACTTCTATTCCTTCGGCTGGGATCTGATTTCCGTCAGTGCGAAGGAGAACCGCGGACGCAAGGAGCTTCTTCAGTTCATCTATGAGCATCTGCCTGAAGAATCCCGGATCAGTGACGAACCGGAGGAATCGCTCGACGACATGATGAAGATCGCCATCGTCGGACGCCGAAACGTCGGAAAGAGCACGTTCGTCAATACGCTGGTAAATTTCCCGCGCATGATCGTCTCAAACGTCGCCGGAACGACGCGCGACAGTGTGAACGTCAAGTTTGAGCTGGACGGAAAATCGTTCATCGCCGTCGACACGCCGGGTTTCCGACGCCGGGTGAGCGTACGCACCAACATCGACTACTACGGCACGCACCGCGCGCAGAGAAGCATCCGGTTTGCTGACGTGACGCTGATGTTCTTCGACAGTTCCGTCCAAATCAGTAAAGTGGACAAACAGCTCGTCGGCTACATCATGGAGCAGAACAAGCCGTGCATTTTCGTCGTGAACAAGTGGGACCTGATGCGTGAACACATGGAAACGCAGGTCTGGGCGGACTATCTCCGCGACACGTTCCCGACCATGTGGCATGTACCGATCGCGTTCATTACCGGACAGACCGGGAAGAACGTCAAGCTACTTCTCCATCACGCGATGATGCTCTACAAACAGGCGAATGCGCGTGTTTCCACGAGCAAACTGAATCGTCTCGTCCGTGCTGCGCTCACGTACAATCCGCCGCCGCTCTACCGTCTGAGCCGTCCGAAGATCTACTATGCGACGCAGGTCGGCACCCTGCCCCCGACGATCGTCCTGTTCTGCAATAATCCGGACATGTTTCCGCCGACGTACCGCCGGTACCTGCTGAGCGTCCTGCGCGACCAGCTCGACTACGGCGAAGTGCCGATCAAACTCTACTTCCGCAAACGCGAAAAGGACGATCAGCACGACGACATCGATTCGAAACTCAGCGAAACGACCCGTCAGGCAAAGCTGGCCGCTCAGGAAGAAGAGCGTCAGCGCGAGCTTCTGGAATGGAGCACGGCACAGGAATACTATGCGAACAAGATCCAGTCCGAGATCGACCAGCTGAATGCCGAAGACCGAACCCTGCTGGAGCAGGACGGAAACGCAGATTTCCTTGCCGAGCTGAATATTTCGTCCATGGATGAACTTCCGGAAGAGTACGTTTTTGTGGATGAAGACGATGCGGAAGACGGAGAATTCCCGGATGACGGTGAGGATTTCGATCTTTCCGACGAGACCTTCCGCAATCTCGCGGGAAGTGTCTTCGTTTTCGAAGACGAACCGCTTCCAGAAATTGACAAAAAGCCGAAAAAACGGCCCGCAAAAGCCAGGAACAGCAAAAACGGCAAGAAAAAGAAACGCTAGGGCGTGTTCACACTTTTTCGCAGAAATTCGCGAACAAGTGCAATTTGGAT
>CAZRGJ010000625.1:0-2098 GCA_964599445.1 uncultured Planctomycetaceae bacterium
TACTCCATCACGACCGGAAACGACCATCCGAATCGGACGCCGGATGATTGGGTCCTTTACGGCTCGGACGACAATAAAAACTGGAAGGTCCTCGATACGATCGACGGCGCGGGCCTTTCCGAACTCAGCACGATGTACACGATCCCGCTCGAAGAGAGCGTACCGGCGAACCGATTCTACCGTATGGAGATCACGGACAGCATCGGCAAGATCCAGGCGATGCAGTTCTCTGAATTCACGCTCTGGGACACGCCGACCGGGGAAGAGATCAAGAAACTTCCGGCCGCGAAAAGCATTACGGTCGCTCCGCGCGGCGGGCTTCACTCGAACGATTACGAATCTGCCGCCAAACTTCAGGACGGACGGACCGATAAATTTCTCGCCTACCTGAACGCAAACAAAAATGAAACGAACCCGGAGACGCAGCTTTCCGAGGATTCGCCTCTTTCGATCACGTTTGAGATGGACGACTCCTACCTGCTGGAATCCTACTCCTTCACGACCGCGAATGATTTCAACGTGCGTGATCCTTCCGATTGGCAGGTCTACGGCTCGAACAATGGGGCGGACTGGTTCCTCCTTGATGAAGTTTTTGACTTTGCGCTGACCGATGAACGCTACGCGACGCACCAGTTCGACCTCGATAGCGAACAGGGCTACGGCTGGTTCCGATTTGATTTCCTCGGAACGAAAGGCGAAACGAACGGCTTCCAGATGGCAGAACTCACGCTCTATGGTACCGAATACCGAGAAGTACCTGAACCCGCGTCGTTCGTTCTTCTGGCGTTTGGCGTTCTGGGCCTCTTTTCCGTCCGCAAGCTCCGAAAAGGAACCTCCAAATGAGAAAAACGTACCGAACGAACATCCGAATCAACGGTTTCACGCTGGTCGAGCTTCTCGTGGTCATCGCGATCATCGGGATGCTGGTCGGTCTCCTTCTTCCGGCAGTCCAGCAGGCGCGTGAGGCGGCCCGAACGATGCAGTGCAGCAACCAGCTCAAACAGATGGGGCTGGCCGCGCTGAATCACGAAAGCACAAATAAAGCGTTTCCGTCCTGCGGCTGGTCTTGCTATTGGGAAGGGGATCCGGACTTTGGTTTTGGACCGACCCAGCCAGGAAGCTGGTGCTATTCGCTTCTCCCGTTCCTAGAACAGAACGCGCTCTGGCAGCTCGGCTCCGACGGCGACAAAAGTACCGGAGGTGAGATCAAAAACGCGAACACAACGCGTCTTAAGACTCCGATTTCCATCTTCTACTGCCCGTCGCGCCGTCCTCCGAACCTCATGAACGGCCACACCGCGGCAAACAACAACAATGCGTTTACCGGCGGCGTCGCGAAGTCCGACTACGCGGCAAACGGCGGCGATGGGTGGAGCTGGACCAACTACGGATCCGTCAATGAGGCACTCAAAGCGACCTACACTGGCGGAAAAACCGGCATGTTTTATCCGAAGACGGCCATCACGATGGGAGAGATTCGCGACGGAACGACGAACACGTACCTCTATGGCGAGAAGTACATGGACCCGCAATACTATGATGCCGCCGTCAAATGTGCACAGGGGGACGACTGGAACTGCTGGATGGGGCCGGAATCGAACGACCTTTCCCGCTACACGCAGTACCGCGACGACCAGACGAACCAGCCGCTTCAGGACCGAGTGGGATACGATCACGGGAATCCCTTTGGCAGTGCGCACGCCGGCTCGTTTGGGATGGTGATGTGCGACGGTTCCTCGCAGCGCATCAGCTACAGTATCGACAAAGAACTTCACTCCTACCTTGGCAAAAAGGCGGACGGAAAAGCCGCGCAGATCCCGAACTGAGAATACAAGAACACAAAAAACAAAAACATCAAAAAGTTTTTGAAGGGCCGCGAGCCGCGGCGGACAGACTGTGCTTCCGCGCAAAGACATGAAGCCGTTCCCGTTGGTCACTGGCGCGGACACACAAAAATTCCCCTCCCTCGGAAGGGTGGCTCGCGAAGCGAGACGGGGTGGTTGGGGGGGTGGGGAATTTTGAAAACCCGCATTTTTGAACCCCACACCAACTCCCGGCGAATGCGCTATCGCGCTGTATCGCCGAATAAAAAAGCGGC
>CAZRGJ010000626.1:0-2098 GCA_964599445.1 uncultured Planctomycetaceae bacterium
CCATATTTTCGCGAAAATAGTCTTAAAGTTCATCGTTGCGGAAACTCCCGCAGTACCTTCCCGCTAGGGACTTCTACGTGCAGGAGTGTGCATTCCAGATTGCCGCAGGAAAGAGTCAGGACGATGAGAGTTTTACCGTCCGGCATGAACTGGAGTTGGCTGAACGTCACCTTCCTGTTCGGCATCCGGCACACTGTATGTTCTTTTCCAGTCTGCACTTCCCACAGGACAACACATCCAGTTTCGAGGTCTTTTTCCATGTTCTGGATCCCTGCGGCTGCGTACAGTCCGTCCGAAGTCAGGCAGCATGAGACAACACGGCAGGATTTTCCCGGAAACAGCTCCTGCAGTGTTTGAATACCGTCCGGAAGAAGCTTCTGTACACAGAGGATCTCCTCAGCATGATTTTTCATAGAAGCATACTGCGGCTTGAGAAGAGGTCTCCTCTTTCACCAGTCTCCGAACTTTCCCCGAAGGAAAGAAAAGGAGGCTCGGAGACTGGATCTTGTGTCGAAGTGTGCCGGTCTCCGTTTCATAAATGAAAATCATATCCGGAGCCTCGGAACGCGAAAACAGCACCGCCAGCAATGTACCGTCCGTACTGAACTGCATTTTCGGAAGAATGAAACCCGAGGGAAAAGATTCCAGAGCTTCCAGAACGCACCTTTGCTTTCCTGTTTGCGTATCATAGATCGTGACGTTTCCCATCCAGCGGGAAATCGCAGCCAATGTTCCGTCATCGCTTAAGACCGCGCACGGATTCTGTCCCGGATCCGCGTACCAGCACGCAAGCCGTTCCAGATATTGGCCGTACGAAATGCTCCCATCATGAAGTTCTGCCTGAAGAATTTCATAAAATGAGCGGATCTTCGTATTCAGTTCCTCATCGATTTTCGAAGGCGTATGCACCGAAACAGTATACGCCGCTCCGCTCGGCACGACATTCATCGCTTAAGCCTCCGACACCTGATTTGCCTGAATCTGGTACGGATACATCTCGATGTACAGATTCCTCACTTCCGCCCAAAGAGACGAACACAGCCCGAAAATCAGGAACAGTGAAACGGAAATGGTTCGAAATATAGCGTGCATTGAATATCTCCTGAGAAATTATGCATTTTCGATCCATTAACAGCAGCGATTGCGGGATCTATTCGCCGGATAGAGTTTTTTCAAGCGGCAGAAGGGTGATCCTTCGGAATTCAAAACCCGCAAATTCGGACTGGATCTGGATCTTTCCGCAGGACGGCTTCACATCAAACGCGCGGTTCGCCACGATGCCGTTGACGATATTCGTGATCGTGTTTCCGTCGCAGATGACCTCGATGGTATTCCACTCGCCGATCGGTTTTTCAAGGTCCTGCGCGCCCCGGAATCCCTTTACGTCTTCCCAGCGCGGGTCGCGTCCCCACCAGTCGATCCGTCCTCCGTTGATCGTGTACGGCTTCCCGTTTGGGTCGTAGATCCCGCAGCCTTTCGGACTTTTTTCGTTCTTGATGTTGGCGGTGACTGCGTAATTCTCGCTTCCGTCACCCACGACGATAAAGTCACCGGCCCCGCCTTCGATGATATTGCACTCGATCGAGTACATCCACGTCCCGTTCCATGCCCCGTCTTCACCGACCGAATGCAGCAGGATACCGCAGTCGCGCGATCTTTCCTCACGCGGTGGAAGTGCAGCCCCGGTATATCGGTACTCGACGATGAGGCGGTAATTCTCGAACGCTTCGTGCGTCGTGATGCAGCCGAGTTTCTCGCCGGAGATGCAGATCTTCCCGTCCCGCACCGTAAAGACGCCTGCCGGGTCATTCTCTTTGCCTTCGTCCTTGATGTATCGGTACCAGTTCGTCAGATCCTGTCCATTGAACAGTTCCCGCGCTTTCGTCACGGGCGTCGGCGTCGGTTCGGCAGCGAGAATTCCGGGGCAAACACTGCCCAGCAGGCAGCAGGCTGCGGTAAAGCGGCTCCATACGGCAAATCGATTCCATACGTCCAATCTGCTTTTTTTCATGGGAAGGTCTCCTTGAAGGGTGGGAAATTTTGACTGGCAACCTCGAAAAACCACGTTTTTTACAAAAGATTACCCAACAAAAAGCAT
>CAZRGJ010000627.1:0-2096 GCA_964599445.1 uncultured Planctomycetaceae bacterium
CGGCTTTCTGGATGCCGTCCTCGTGCCGGAAGACGCTGTCGTGCAGTTCGATCGTGAGCGGACCGCCGTTGATTACGCGCGAAAGATCCGGTTTCGTGAATGACTTGATCACCGAGATCGGACCGGCGATCTGAACGTCCAGGCTTGGTGCGTAATTCGCCGGGAACGGTGTTTTGGCGAGCCGTCCGTCCGGGGTGGCCGGGAGTTCGTCTGCGTGCCAGATGTAGTACATCGCAGAGCCTGTCCCCGCGCGGTAGATCCCGCCTCGGCAATTGATTCGGTTTTCCCAGGAATCGGCGAAATCATTCAGCAGGCGGACGGCGATCTCGTCAACTTCGTCCACGTCGTTTCCGAATTTCGGGAATTCGTGACGCACTTTCGCGAGGAGAGACTCTTCGCCTTCGAAATCTTTATCCACGATCGCCGTCAGCTGGTCCAGCGTGTGGGTTTTTTCTTCGAAAACGAGCCGTTTGATCGACTCGAGCGAATCGACCGCCGGTGCGAGTCCGGTTCCGTGGATGCCGAAGTTGTTGTACTTCGCGCCCCAGCAGATGTCGAGACCTTTTTCGATCCGTCCGCGGCAGAGCATGGAGAGGAAGGGGCAGGGGAGCATGTCGATCCGGTCCGTTGCGGCGGCGAGCATGTCCGCCTGGGCGAAAAGTTCTTCGCGGACTGCCGTCATGAAGGCCTCAAACGAACCTGCCGCGCGGCCCGCATCGCTGCGCATGGCCGTGTTGACGACGCTGGGGAATGAGACTGCCGCAATGTTCGGAATGTCCATCGCGATGCCGGGAATGATGAACTCCCAACACGCAGCGACGGCGTAATCGCGTGCGTCTTCCAGAGAGTAGCCTAACCGAACGAGGCCCGGAATGACGACATCGTCATTTGCGTACTGCGGGAAACCAATCCCCTGTTTTGTGAGTTCCGCGGCCTTTTCGAGAAGCAGCATCGACGTGTTTTTAGAGACGCGGAGATTGATTTTCGGGTCGATGAGCTTCAGGTCGCACGACGCTTCCAGACAGAGTGCCGTCAGGACGTTTACCGCATCGTTTCCCTCGCGGTCGCACCCGCCGAGCATCATGCTCTGTCCGTTGTCGCCCTGCTGAACGCCGACGTAAAGGTCACTGTCTCGGTTGAACGTGAGGAAGAATTCCTCGAGCAGATCCAGTGCCGTTTCGCGCGTGAGGATCCCTTTGTGCAGGTCCGCGATCAGGTACGGGTACATGTACTGGTCGAATCGCCCAAGTCCGTTATGGTACGCTCCCTCACACCAGAGCGTGAAGTGCAGGATCCGCAGGAACTGGAGCGCCTCGTGGAAATTCCGGGCCGGTTTTCGCGGAATGTTGGAGAGCATGGAGACGATCTCGATCCGTCCCTGCTTCATTGCTTCCGCAGCGTAGGCATCCACGAGCTGGAAGACCGCGTCGATCCCGCTGATGACGGCATCGAGGAACTCGACCGCTCCGTAATCCTTCTCCGTCAGCGCACGTTCACGCTGTTCGACCGCCTCGGCACGTTTGGCATCGAGACCCGCGGAAAGAACATCTTCGTAATTCGGACTCAGATTGAACACGACGCCTTTTTCATGAAAGTACGCTTCTTTGCGCAGACGTTCCATCACGTCGTCTGGATACCGTTCTGGAAGATTCGCGCAGGTACGGGTGAAGACGATCCGTTCATTCGGCAGGAAAACCGGATTTTTCGCTTCTTCGGCAAGTACTGCTTTCAGGATGACGGCCGCCTGATTGTCGCGGTCGATGCTCCAGTGCGGAAGGATGGCGTCCCAGTCCACTTCGCGGCGGTACTGGAAATGTTTCTGGTCCAGAAGGTATTGTTTCAGTTGAGCGATATGCGGGGTCATTGAGCGATTCCTCCATTTGAGAGTGGTACTTATTCACTTTTTGTTCATTATATTTTATTTCCAAAGAATTGGAAGGGGGGAAGAACTGGATTTTGGAAGATTTTCACCAAAAAGGAACGGGCTGAATACCGAAGTATCCGGCCCGTCTCACAAGGTAAAATTTCAGAATTCAGCGAGTTTTATTTCTTCGCCTTGCGGTTTTTACGCGCGACGCCGAAGACTCCCAGTCCGC
>CAZRGJ010000628.1:0-2093 GCA_964599445.1 uncultured Planctomycetaceae bacterium
GGTTAATGAATGCTGTTTCTGCGTAGGTCTGGATCTCAATATCGAACGTCCGATCCTTTTCATCCGTCGCACAAATATCAAGGACGACTTTTTTGTCTCCCCGGAACTTTTGCAGACTGAACGGATTCCGGATCCGCACCGACGCGATCCGTTCCCGGCCGGCGTCCTGCAGGATCGCATTCAGGAACGGCAGAAGGCACTTCTCGGAATTTTCCGAGGAAAAAATGTACTGAAAGATCACATCATTCGTCGGCAAAAGCTCAAAATCATATTCTGGCATCGCACATTCTCCATCCTGTTCATTTCCTGAATTAATTATAGTCTGCGTCCCGCCAAAAGTCAAGATACCGAAACAGATTTTTTCGAAAAATTCCGACTTTCCATTTCAGAAAAGTCTCTTTTATCGGAAAATTGCTCTCAATTGCCTTTTTCCCCAAATTTACGAAAATTTTATGCGGGACATCATTCCGGGCACTTGACTTTTTCATGTGCGTCCGGTAAAATAGACTCATTGGAAACGATTCCCAACCTTTACCATTTTCTGATGAAAGGACCTGATTCATGAGATCCATGACCCGCCGTCATTTCCTGCAGAGTTCCGCCGCACTCACTGCCGCATCGGTCAGCGTGCCGGCATTCTGTTCCAATGTATCGCCGTCCAGTAAACTGAATGTTGCTGTCATTGGTCCGTGCAATCGCGGAGCCGCCAACCTTTCCGGCGTCATCGGCGAAAACGTTGTCGCACTGTGCGACGTCAATGCCCTTTACCTCGACCAGGCCTCCAAGCGCGTTCCGGAAGCCCAGAAATACGCCGACTTCCGTAAAATGCTCGACGAAATGGAAAAGACCATCGACGCCGTCGTCGTCTCTACTCCGGACCACACGCACGCCGTCTGCGCGTCCATGGCGATGCGGATGGGCAAGCACTGCTATTGCGAGAAACCACTGGCTCACGATGTTTACGAGACCCGTTTTCTTCAGGATCTCGCCGCAGAGAAAAAAGTCGTGACGCAAATGGGGACCCAGATCCACGCGGGAGACAATTACCGCCGTGTCGTGGAACTGATCCAGTCCGGTGCCATCGGAAAGGTCTCGCGCGTCCACACGTGGTTCTCCGGAGGCCCGGTCCCCAAAGTCGGCAGACCGACCGACACACCGGCGGTCCCAGACTATCTCGATTGGGATCTCTGGCTCGGTCCGGCCGCATGGCGTCCGTACAGTCCGGGATACTGCCCCCGCGAATGGCGTCGGTACTGGGCGTTCGGAAACGGCATCCTCGGCGACTTCGGCTGCCATCATATGGACCTCGCGTTCTGGGCACTGGGGCTGCGTGACTGCGAGACCGTGAATGCTGTGGGACCGCATCGCGATCCGGAAGGCGTCGTCGGCGAGATCCAGGTCGACTACACTTTCCCCGCCCGCGGCGATCTCCCGTCGGTCCACCTTACCTGGGTGAACGGCCGAATGCCCGCCATCATCGATGAACTTGGGATCAAGAACGCTCCGGCTGCCGGAAATCTCTTCATCGGAACAGAAGGAATGCTCATCGCGAACTACGACATGCATCGTCTCCTTCCGGAAGAAAAGTACGCCGACTTCAAGCGTCCGGAACAGTGGATCGAGCCATCCATCGGCCACCATGCCGAATGGATCCAGGCGTGCAAGGAAAACAAACCGGAAGCTCCGACCTGCGCATTCTCCTACGCCGGACGTCTGACGGAAACGGTCCTCCTCGGGCTGGTTTCCTTCCGCGCGGATACGAAACTGGAGTGGGATGCTGACGCCGCAAAGGTGAAGAATTCCGAACTCGCCAATGGATTCCTTTCCACGCCGTATCGTGAAGGCTGGACGCTCTGAGGATCCTGACCTGCAGCTCTGGAAAACGTTTTTAGAGAAGCGTTTTTCAGAGTGCAGATAAACGGCTGTTCGCCAGCCGGGGCGCGATCTTTACCATAGAGAACACTGGAGATACCAAAAGAGAAGGGGAAAAGGTAGGGACGTATCCTGACACGGATTTCACGAAAAACGCAAAATGACACGAAATACTTTTAAAATATTTTTAAATTGCCATTTTGTGGATTTCGCATTTTTTC
>CAZRGJ010000629.1:0-2089 GCA_964599445.1 uncultured Planctomycetaceae bacterium
AGACCCATTTCGGCGTGGCGTATTCGAGCCAGCTTTCGGACGTCGTGAAGCGGAAGGCGACCTTTTTCCCCTTTGCGATCCACCTCTGTGCCGGCGTGTCGAGGATCGCCCAGTTGAATTTGCCCTCCTCCGGCTCCATGTACGCCCACGGGATCCGGAGATAGACCGTCGAGCACCCCTCAAACCACTCCAGCGTGTCGGACGGTGCGAGCTGGCTGCCGTAGTTTGACGGTACGTTGGAGTAAAAGTGCATCGTCCAGCCCATCATCGGATTCTGAAGGGCTTTGCCGGGGTCCTGAAACGTGAATTTTTGTGTCTGTGCCGCTGTCGATCCCGAGAAGATCCCACCGAAAAGAAGCAGAAAAACGGAAACGGCAGACAGAAAATGCAGGGTGTGGGTGAAAAAATGGTGCATCGGAGTTCCTCCCGAAGGTTTGGCAGATCCCAATGTTTCCTGTGAACCGCTCGTTTTTTCGGTTCATCTCGGTTTTCCATAAAAAAAGATGCTCCCCCGTAATTTCGAGGGAACATCGTGTGTCTTCAGAAATGCATCATCCTATTTGTTGATGAATGTGTCGATGACCCAGTCCATCAGAGCACTGGAGAACGGCGTTTTGTCCCAGCTCCAGATGTTTCGAATGAGGTCGACCGTGAAGAGCAGCGTCGTCGTGAGGAACGCAAAACAGACGATCAGCCCCAGAATAGTCCAGATCGAGTACGGTTTTTCCGGCATGTCCATCGGAATGATCTGCGGGACCATCTGCGTGATCGGCTCCATCGATTCGCCGCCTTCACCGCCTTCCATCGCAAATGCGTCGCCTTCCGCGCCTTCCTCCATCGGATCGCCGAGTTCGTCCATGCCGAAATTGCCGTCTTCATCCATATCGTCGACCATGATGACCTGCGAGCCGCTGTCTTCATCGTCGCCGTCTTCAGAATCATCCGTCGTCAGCGCAAAATCGTCCGAATCGACGGAGAGCGAAGCCGCGAGACTGCCGGAAAGAAGAGAGCTTCCGAGCGTCAGGTCATCTTCGCCAAGTTCGAGCACTTCGCCCGATTCGTCGTCCAGCGAGATCCCCGAATCCGTCGCGCTCATCAGTGAGATGCCGCTCTGTTCGCTTAGACCAAGTGCACTCCCGCCGATCTGACTGCCCGTCAGATCCGGATCTTCGCCGAGAACCAGATCGTCGTCATCGTCCACGTAGTCCGAAAGAGCCAGACCGGATTCTTCCGGAGAAAACGTGACGTCATTGTCGAGCGTACTGTTGATGTCCGAGGAACCGCCGAGGTCCAGCACATCATCATCGTCCAGCTCGTAGTCGTCTCCGTAACCGAAATCGTCATCCGCACCGCTGGCGTCCTGAAGTTCCTGCTTGTAGCGGTTCACTTCGTCACGGCGGAATTTCCAGGAGGTACCGTCCTTAAGTCCGTTCAACTGACGCTGAGTTGTGGCCGCAATGACGTCCTCGATCGTGATATTCAGTTCTTTTGCGACATCTTCGACGCTCAGGTATTTTTCTGCCATGATGAATTTCCTGTTTAAACTAACTGCTTTTAGCGGTCCAGGCAGCACGCGGCCGGAACGGTTTTTTAAAATATTTCCACCGAAAGGAATGGATCCGGTGAGGAAGAGAAATATGTACTTCGTCTTCTTCCTAAATTATTGTCAAAATCGCCTCAAAAGTCAACTACTTTTTTCGATTTTTTGCCATTAAATTGGAAAATTTTCCAATTGGGACCGAGTATTTGCCACAAATACTAAAAAGATTTTATTTGGTCTATTTTTCCTAAGGTGAAATTTTGTCCCAATCGGTGCGACACGCAATGCTTTGGTCCGACGGTCGGTGATTTGCCCGAGGACTGGGGCAAGGTAAAGGACGGTCAAGGTATGGGGGCATTGGTATGGGGGCATCTGTCGTGGATCTTTTCAGTTCCCGTTTTCCGACACCGGCAGGTTTCCTGTTCGGGGGGAGAAGATCCATGCCAGCTGCATGGCCGCCAGGAAGTAGAGGACCGGCATCATCGGCAGACGGTATCTCGCGCAGCAGTCGATCCCGGAAAGCATCATCGTCAGCAGGAAATACGCACT
>CAZRGJ010000630.1:0-2083 GCA_964599445.1 uncultured Planctomycetaceae bacterium
TAATCCGCCGGAGACCTGGCGATTTGTCCCACTTCAGGACTTTACTTCCTCCTCGGACATCGACTGGAGTGTATCGGTGAGGGAAGTGGACCGTCAGCTTTACGCGAAGTATGGTTTGACGCGGGAGGAGATCGATTTTATTGAAACGCACGTGAAGGAGATGGAATGATGAGGATCGAGGATAGAATACGAACGTTTCAGCGTGCCGTGCCGATGATCTACGCCTACACGACTCCGGAGATCCGGCGTCATGATGGGTGGACGAAGATCGGATACACGGAACAGGATGTTGAGAAGCGGATCCGGCAGCAGACGCAGACGGCAGACGTGATTTTTGAGAGACTATGGCAGGGAACGGCGATTTTTGATGACGGAAGCGGCGAGACGTTTCGGGACACGGATTTTCATGCTTATTTGCGCAAGACCGGAACGGAACAGCAGGATGGAACGGAGTGGTTCCGGATCTCCGGGCCGGATTCGCAGGCGCGGTTTTATGATTTCAGGGGAAATCGCGGTATCCTGGCGAGCGTGCAGGAGCCGGATCCATACACTCTGCGGGCAGAGCAGGCCGAGGCGGTCCGAAAGACGGCAGCGTATTTGGAGAGACATCCGGCAGGAGGAGAGTTTCTCTGGAACGCGAAGCCGCGGTTTGGAAAGACGCTGGCGGTTTACGATCTGATCCGGAAGATCGGGGCGGAAAACGTTCTGATCGTGACGAATCGGCCGGCGATCGCCAATTCATGGTATTCGGACTACGAGAAGTTTCTGGGAACGCAGTCAGGGTACCGATTTGTGAGCGAGACGGAATCGCTGAAAGGCAAGCCTCTGGTCCTGAGCCGTGAGGAGTACCTTGATGAACGATATTCGAGGCATGGGGTCTTTAAATGTATCCGGTTCGTGAGCCTTCAGGACCTGAAAGGCTCGATATATTTCGGCGGCACATACGATAAACTGGAAGATATTCAGAAAGCGAGCTTTGATATTCTGGTCATCGACGAAGCGCACGAAGGGGTCGATACGCTGAAAACCGACGTTGCGTTTGAGAAGATCCAGCGTGATTTCACGCTTCATCTTTCCGGGACGCCGTTTCGGGCACTGGCGAATGAGAAGTTTCCGGAAGAGGCGGTCTTTCATTGGACGTACGCGGACGAACAACGCGTGAAACATGCGTGGGATCCGTCGGTCGGCACGAATCCGTATGAGACGCTTCCGCAGCTGAATCTTTTTACGTACCAGATGTCGGAGATCCTTCAGGATGAGGTAAAACGCGGTATTGAGCTGGACGGCGAGACGGCAGAGTACGCGTTTGACCTGAACGAGTTTTTTTCGGTGAAGAGTGACGGAACGTTTCAGCACGAGAGTTCGGTAGACCGGTTTCTTGAGGCGCTCACGACACAGGAAAAGTACCCGTTTTCCACGCCGGAGCTTCGGGACAGACTGAAACATACATTCTGGTTTCTGAATCGTGTGGACAGTGTAAAGGCACTGGCGAAGAAGCTGCGGGAACATCCGGTTTTCAGCGAGTATGAAATCGTTTCGGCGGCGGGAGACGGGAAACTGGAGGGAACGGTCCAGGAGACGCAAAAGGCGTTTGACCGGGTGAAAAAGGCGATCCGGGAACATGAAAAGACCATTACGCTTTCTGTCGGTCAGCTCACCACAGGAGTTACGATTCCGGAGTTGTCCGGCGTGCTGATGCTTTGTGCTTTGAAAAGTCCGGCACTTTATTTTCAGGCGGCGTTTCGCGCGCAGAATCCGTGTCTTTTCCTGGGGAAAAACGGCGAGTTTTTCCGGAAAGAGAACGCGTATGTTTTTGATTTCGATCCGGCACGGACTCTGGGGATCTTCGAGACATTCGCGAATGACCTTTCCGCGGGAACTTCCGGAGGGCATGGAGATTCCGAGACGCGGAAAGCGAATATTCGCGAACTTTTGAACTTCTTTCCGGTCATTGGCGAGGATGAAAACGGCACGATGATCGAGCTGGACGCGGAAAAGGTCCTTTCCATTCCCAGAAAGATCCGGTCTTTGGAAGTCGTTCGGCGCGGATTCATGTGCGACCTGCTTTTCCAGAATATCCACC
>CAZRGJ010000631.1:0-2081 GCA_964599445.1 uncultured Planctomycetaceae bacterium
GCCGTCTGCCGGAGAAACACAGAATGCCAACGAAACACAGAATGCCGGAAAAGTCCGCGAAATGACTTTCCGGAACCTGATTTTTGAGTGCGATACGTGGAATCTTCCGCCGCAGGGACTCTCCGACGGACAGTCGGCGGTGAGTTCGCCGATCTCGATCCTCGCGGATCATGTGGAAGCCCTTACGTTTGAGTCCTGCATCGTGCGGAACATTGGCGGCTATGCCTTCCACTTTCACCAGGGGTGCCGTGCGTGCTGCGTCGAAAAGTGCCTCATGGAAGACCTCGGAGCCGGCGGTGTGCGCATCGGTGCCGGACATGGAACGGATCTCTCTCCGCAAAATCTGACCTCTGGAGTTACCGTACGGAACTGCATCATCCGCGGTTACGGACGCATCGATGCGGGCGGGATCGGTGTCTGGATCGGGCATTCTCCAAAAAACAGGATCCTGCATAATGAGATCTTTGACGGCTTCTACACCGGGATCTCCGTTGGCTGGGTGTGGGGATACCGTGAATCTGCCGCCGTCGAAAACCAGATCGAATTCAACCACATTCACGACATTGGGCACGGCGTTCTCTCCGACATGGGAGGCGTTTACTGTCTCGGGATCTCGCCCGGAACGACCGTCTCGAACAACGTGATCCACGACGTAGCCTCGTACAATCGGTACGGACGCGGCGGCTGGGGCCTCTATACGGATGAAGGTTCCTCAAATATCGTCCTGGAAAACAATCTGGTCTACCGGACACACACGGGGAACTTCCATCAGCACTACGGAAAAGAGAACATCGTGCGGAACAATATTTTCGCCTTCAGCCGCGAAGAACAGCTGAAACGTTCCCGGCCGGAAACGCATCTTTCATTCACCTTGGAGCAGAACATCATCCTCTACGATTCCTCCCGAGGAGAACATCTGCTGCTCGGAAAATGGGAGAATCCCTACTCGGCGGTGAATCGGAACATTTACTGGAATTTCGATACGCAGGCAGGGGTCACGTTCAATGAAAAGTCGATCGAAGAGTGGCGCAAATTCGGAAAAGACGTGGACAGCATCGTCGCGGATCCCTGTTTTGCGGATGCTCAGGGCGGAGATTTTCGATTCACGAAGGCATCCGGACCCGTTCTTGAAAAGATCGGTTTTCAGCCGTTCGACTTCACGTGCGCAGGGCTTCTGAAAGACGATCCGCAGTGGCTTGCCGAGGCACAGAACTGGTCCATCCCGCCGCTGGTCCTGACTCCGGACGGACCGGAACCGCCGCCGCTTGAAGTTTTCGATGATTTCGAAACCCCGCGCCGTTCTCCGCTTTTGAAGGTCCGAAATCCCTTTGGAAAATCCGATTCCTACCAGATCCTGGAAGAAAACGGAAATCATTTCCTCCGGATGACCGACACACCGGAGCAGAAAAACTCATTCGACCCGTTCTTTTCCTACTGGATGACCTTCGCCGGCAACGGTACTGCCCGCCTTGCTTTTGATGTCCGGATGTCCGAGAAAGCCGAAATGCTCGTGGAAGTCCGCGACAAATCAACTCCGTACCGGGTCGCCGTTCCGATGCGGATCCGCACGGATGGATTCCGCTGTTCCGAGGCTTCCAGTACTTTCGAGCCGAACACCTGGACGCGTTTTGAAATCCTCATTCCGGTCGGTCCGGATCGCGGAGAAAACTACACGCTGAAGGTGACTCCGGCAGGTAAACCGACGGAAACATTCACGGTGCCGATCGCAGATCCGAAGTGGAAGACGATGAATGAATTCGTTTTCGCGGCTCTCGGTCAGGTCGATGCCGTGCTGGATCTCGACAATGTGGAGATCCATTTCATGGAATGATTTCCGATTTTCCACCCCTCCTTTCCGTCTGCGGGAAACTGGAAACGCGGACGGAGAGGCTAACTTTCCTTTTCCAGACCCTGCTTTTTCAGGAGAAAAACTCACATGATGTTTGAAAATTACGTCGACATTCACGCGATCCAGGAGATCCGTGCCCGTTCCCTCGACTATTTCGGCTGCGGTGCCATTCATAAAATGAACGACATTGCGGAAGAACTGAAAAAACGCGGCATCGAAAAGGTCATGATCC
>CAZRGJ010000632.1:0-2079 GCA_964599445.1 uncultured Planctomycetaceae bacterium
TCAGCCATTTTTCCTGGCAGAACGTCTCCGCAGATTAAACAGATCCAATAGGAGTTTTTATGGATTTTCAGGAACGAAGCAGAGCTTACTACGGGAAGATCTTCCCGGAAGATAAAATAAACGGCAAAACCATGCAGATCGACATGATCTCTGAAAATTCCGTAGTTCTTGACGTCGGCTGCGCAAATGGAGAAATGGGAGAATATCTTTTCCTTCATAAAAACTGTACCATGTTCGGCATGGACTACAATTCGTTCAGTCTTGAAAACGCACGAAAGACCAACGCTTACCGGGAACTCCTACAGGTCGATTTAAACGTCTTTTCGATCCAGGACTTTCCGCATTTTCACCAGCTTTTCGACTACATTGTCCTTGGCGATGTACTGGAACACCTCATGGATCCGGCAGGCGTTCTTCGCAAACTGAAACATTTCCTGAAACCCACCGGAAAATTCATCATTTCCCTGCCGAATCTGGCACACATCAGCATCAAGCTGCAATTGATCCACGATGAATTTAACTACACTCCGACCGGACTCCTTGACCAAACGCATTTTCGATTTTTTACGTGGAAGACCTTTCCAAAATTCTTTGCGGCACTCTCCCTGAAGATCGAAAAAGCAACAGGTACGGTCAAAGGTATGAACTGGGAAGAAGAATATCAGCGTTTTAGCGAACTTCCGATAAAAATGCGCCGAATATTTTTCGACGACATTCATTCCTGGGTCTTTCAGTACGTGATGCTGATCTCTCAGTCAGAGCTGGCGGAAGAAGAGCTTTGCGTACAAAATCTAAAACAACTTCATTTCACGAATGAAACCTTACCCTGGACTATTTATTCATTCCACAGTCGGAGACATCGAATTTTCTACGTCTTTATGCCGAAATTCTATCAGAAATGGCTCCGCATGAAGAAAGGATAATATCGATGAAAATTTCCATCGCACTGTGTACATTCAACGGAGAGCGTTTCCTGCAGGAACAGCTGGATTCACTGGTGGCGCAGACACGTTTGCCGGATGAGGTCGTCGTCGGCGATGACGGTTCCACGGACAGAACGCTGGAGATCCTGGAAACGTGGGCCAAAACGGTACCGTTTCCGGTAAAAATATCTAAAAACACTAAAAATCTCGGATATACCCGGAACTTTGAAAAATGTCTCAATGCGTGCTCAGGAGACATTTTGTTTCCATGTGACCAGGATGACATCTGGTTTCCAACAAAAATTGAACGTATGGTTTCTGTTTTTACCTCTTCAGCCAAGACTGGTCTTGTTTATTGCCAGGCGGACTCCACAGATGAGAACAATCAGAAACTTGGTTTTCTGCGTTCCAGAATAGGACAATATGAGATTTTTAAAGCAATGCTTTTCTGGAAAAATCCAGACTGGAAAAAACATCGAAATATGATTGGATGCTGCTGCGCGATACGTAAAAATGTGTGGGGGAAAATTACCCCCATCTCAAACGGTCTGACCTATGACCAATTCATATATTGTCGCGGAGGATCTGTTACTGAAGTTCGATCGTTGAATATAGCCTTGCAGAACTATCGATTTCATGGTGCTAATGTTTCCGTTCCTGGAAGTTGGAAAAAACATTATGAAGAAACTCGCAGGTATGCTCTGAAATATTACCAATGGAGTACGGGAGACTGGTTTCTTTGGGAGTCCAATATTCAGGAATTTATCAAATTGTTGCACAACGACGAGGATTCGTCAATCAAACAGAAATACCTTAACTATTTCAATGAAAACCAGAAACATTATATTAATCGAAGCCGGATACAGAGAAATGCAGTCCTCTTTTGCCCTTTGTGTTTTTGGGAACTCTTGACGGGACGTTATTTTCAAAGATACCAACCTTTTCGCTCACTTATTTACGATATTACACATGGGATTCAAAATGCGATAATATTACGGCAAACGCTTCGTGAAATTCGACAAATATTTCAAAAAATCACAAAGAAAAAAACTTAAACACGGAATATCGATTTTTATGAACAAAATCTCTATCGCACTATGCACATTCAACGGAGAGCGTTTCCTGCAGGAACAGCTGGATTCACTGGTGGCGCAGA
>CAZRGJ010000633.1:0-2067 GCA_964599445.1 uncultured Planctomycetaceae bacterium
AAACTGCCGCCGAAAAAAAGGCGGAAGAAGCACAGAGAACGATAGAAGAAGATGGAATTTAGAGCGCGGAAAATACGGGGATCGCATCCGGATGCGTTTCGGCGTGTTTCTTTCTGCGCAGAGATGCGGAGGAATGCGCAAAGGACGCAGAAAGAAAATTTTTTCAAAAATGGAAATTTCAAAATGTGGTCTTGACAAAAAACGGATTTTTTTGGAAAATCCCTTCTGGAAAATTTTGAGTTTTTCGGTTTCTGTTTTTCTGAAGATTTTTTGAAGCAGGATCCGAAAAGAATCCCGACTGTGCGCACAGGACGGAGAAGCTGGATCGGATCTATCGCAGAGTAAATGAAGGAGTTTTTTGTGAAGAAGTCCATTTTTTGTTTGAGTTCATTCCTTTTCCTTTTGGCGTTCACGCTATTTTTGACCTCCGGATGTTCCAAATCCGGGGATTCGGAAACAGTAAACGGAACTGCGGCAGAAACGGCAGGCAAGGATACCGCTTCCGCGGTGATTGAAGAAACTGCGGGACCGGTAAAGCCTGCGGAACTGGATAAAGCGGTCGAGGCGCACATTCAGAAGATCCAGGCAGAGAATCAGGAGATCGCCAACGCGGAAGCGCCGCAGCAGATGACCTACTTTTTCATCCGTGCACTTCAGATGGAAAATGAAGAGGCCGTCCTGGGAATGTTGACGCAGGATGCGTACCTGGAAATGAAGCGTCTCCAGAGCGAAACGGGCCAGAAAGGCCTGCCGTGTCCGGATTTCATCAAAACCTCAGAAGTCATACTGGGGAACGTGCAGTACCTTTCGGACGAAAACGATGAGGAAAAGATCGTGGGCGCTCACGTCGGAACGATCTGGAAAGTTCCGTCCGAAAACGGTTTTCTGGAAGAAAATATCGCGTGGGTCTTCCGTTTTGAAGAAGAAACGTGGCTCATCGCGGGGATGCTGTCCATCGTGGATCCGAAATATCCGCCGATCCTAATCAATTTTGAGAACATGGAGGATACCGAAGAGCAGGCGAAGCTCTGGCAGGAAGAAGTCGAGCGGATCGACGCCGGCATCGTCTCTCCGGAAGGTACTGCGGAAGCTCCGGCGAAAGAAACCCCAGCGGAAAATATGGAAATCTCAGAAGGAACCGAAACGCCAGACGGTCCGAAAGCGGAACTTCCCGGTATACTTTCCGATGAACTCCCGGCGGAACTCCCAGCAGAACTCCCGGCGGAACTTTGAGAGACCTCTGATGAAATTGTAATGAAATGGGGTGAACGATGCAGTCGATTTTCAGGTCCACATTTACGTCCATTTTCGTCCTGCTTTTGGTCCTGACTGCCGGATGGACTGCGGCAGCATTTCCTGCGGCGGCCCACGCTGCGCTGAAAGCCTCCGAAGTCGCGGTTTTGGCGGTCCGGAATGATCCCGACTCCATGAAAGTCGCGGAACACTACATGCGGGCGCGAAATATTCCGCAGGAAAATCTGATCCTGCTTGAAAAATCGTATCCGATGGTCATTCCGCGTGTGGTGTGGGATTCGGAGATCCGGCCAATGCTCCAAACGCGGCTCAATGCGCTTCCGGGAGTCCGGTGCCTCGTGTGTGCGTGGTCCGTTCCGCTTCGGATCGAAGCTCCGCCGATGGATTCCCCGCGGAGGAATGAACAGCTGGAGTTTTTCCGTGCGCAGGAAAAGGCACTCGCCCGGACGATGACCGAGACGCTGCGCATCATGCATCGCGAGATCGCGCCGACCCAGGTCAGCATCATTGAGGCGGAAAACGTGCCGGACGTTGGGAAACTTTCGATGCAGGAATGGCTGCGTCTGCTTCAAACAACGATTCAGCAGCTGCGTGAGCGTATCGCGGTACTTCCGGAAACGAATCGGAAAGCCGAGATGCAGAAGCTGGACAAACTGCTCCAGCAGACACTGGGATTTACGGCAATGCGAAACCTCCTCATCGCGCGTGCCAGACAGAATATGCCGATCCCGAAGGAAACCTTCGCGAAAATCATGAAGGTCCTTTCATCGCTGGAAAAGCACATGGTGGAACTGCATTTTCGCGCAGATTCCC
>CAZRGJ010000634.1:0-2053 GCA_964599445.1 uncultured Planctomycetaceae bacterium
TCTTCACGGGCAGCCAGGCGGCTCTCGGAGAGTGCCGCCGCGCGTGGGACCGCCTGCGCCGAAGATCTCAACCACGAAGAGCACAGAATATACGCGGAAAAAACAGGAGGAAAACATCAAAATGCAGGATCTCCATACAATTTTTGAGTTGCGTTTACGGCATTTCGGTATCAGGAGAGCCGATCCTCTCATGAAAACTGCGGGAATTTTCCTGCTCTGCGTCCTTCTTCTCTGGAGCGGGTGCAGCAGGACGGCGAATACCGGAAAGTCTGCGACCGCAGGATCAGCCGCAGCTGTTCCGCAGCGGGTCGTTTCGCTCTCGCCGGCGATGACGGAAATGATGTACGCGCTGGGTCTGGAACTGCACCTCGCCGGCGTGACGGACCACTGCAAGTATCCGCCGGAAGCACAGCAGAAACCGACGGTCGGCACGATCTTCTCGCCGAATCTCGAAAAAATCGCATCCCTCCGTCCGGACTGCGTTCTGATGACGTGCCGTCAGCCTGAAAAAGAGGCGCAGATGCGCGGTTTCGGCTGGGATCCGCTGCCGATCCATGACGAGACGCTGGACGACGTCTTCGCGGGGATCGAAACACTCGGCAAACGCTTTCAGGTCCCGGACCGCGCGGAAAAACTCAACGATTCGCTGAAAGCACATCTGCGCGTCATCCAGGAACGGACACGGACACTGCCGAAACTCCGAGTTCTCCTGGTCGTGAGCCGAAACTACACGTCCAGCCAGCTGGAAGACGTTTACGTTGCGGGACACGACGGTCTCTGCGAGCCGCTTCTGGACATTGCGGGCGGGAAAAACGCCTACGAGGGCCGCTCGCCGTATCCGAAGGTCGCGCAGGAAGGGATCATCGCGATGGACCCGGACGTGATCCTCGAGATCATCCCGGACACGGCAGCCTCGGAGCAGACACAGGAGTCTCTTGACCGTGCATGGCAGACGCTCCCGATGCTTTCCGCCGTCCGCACGAACCGCATCTACCGCATCCCGGAATCCTCCGCCGCCCTGATCCCCGGCCCCTCCCTCGTCCTCTGGACCGAAACGACCGCCGCGGTACTCGAAAAGGCCAGAAAATACACGGAAAAAGAAGAGAATGTGCCCTGACTCCCAAACTTCATATTTTTACGGAAAATATTCAAAACATTTGAATAAAACTTCACCATGAAGCTCACTTGCTTTATTTGGAATTCAAAATTTGATTTATGAAAGGATTACACCATGAAAAAGTTTTTGTTTTCAATTTTATTTCTATTTCCTGTACTCATTCATGCCGAGGAATTCAGACGCACGTGGACAACGATGAGCGGGAACTCTATCGAGGCCGTTTGGGTACGGGATACAAACGACACACAAACTCCTGACTCCATCAGGCTCCGCACATCGCAGGGAATCGGAATCATCCCGCTTGCACAACTCTCCGAAGCGGACCAGAAGTACGTTCAGTTCGTGCGTTTCTTCGGTACGCAGCCAATCCCCGAAGAGATTACGTCTGAAAACACGGCTCCGACTGAAAAAGCCCCGACAGCAGAGTTTTCCCCAGAGGAACTTGAGGCAGAATTGAAGAAACAGAATTTCAAATACACCATCGACAGTAACATCGTCACGATTACGAAATACACCAGATCAGCAGCCTCCGCCACCATCCCTTACGGCGTGACGAACATTGGAGATGGCGCGTTCAGCTACTGCACGAACCTCACGTCCGTGAAGATCCCAGATAGCGTAACGAGCATTGAAAAGAGGGCGTTCCGCGGCTGCGAGAGCCTCACGTCCGTGAAGATCCCAGACAGCATAATGAGCATTGAAGATTCCACGTTTCACAGCTGCGAGAGCCTCACATCCGTGACGATTCCAAACAGCGTGACGTGCATTGGAGAGGGAGCGTTTGAGGAAAGCGGCAGCGTCACGATCATTGGGAAGGCGGGGTCGGCGGCGGAGCGGTATGCGAGGGAGGCGAATATCCGGTTTCAGGAGCTTGAGTAGTTCCCGGAAGGGGACACGCAGACTCCGTATTTTACGGCACTTGATGACACCGAGGGG
>CAZRGJ010000635.1:0-2053 GCA_964599445.1 uncultured Planctomycetaceae bacterium
CTGCGACAAAAAAGCAGCTTACGCGGCACTCGGAATGATTTCCGGCGCGGATGCTGCGGATTTCCTGACGGAGTGCGCAAAAACGACTTCCGAAGAGGAACCCTACGCCGTGCGCAAGGCACTTGCGGATGCGATGCTGGACGCGGCGGAAGTTTTTGAAAGATCCGGCGACTTTGCGAAAGCCGCACAGGTCTACGATGCGGTCGTCGTGCCGGGCTTCCCAGTCTACGCTCAGAAAGCGGGTGCGTACCATGGTCTGCTCGTGCGTAAAGCGGAAGCCGCGTCAGTTTTGGTGACGAAACTGCACTCGCCGAAAGACTGCTGCTTCACCGGCGGGCTGAAGACGATCCGTGAATACGCGGACGCTGACGGTGAGACCATCACGAAAGCGTGCATTGCGGAACTTCCGAAACTCCCGGCCTGCCGTCGCGCACTGATCCTCCGCGCACTCGGAGACCGGACGGACGAAGCGAGCCGCAAGCTGGTCTTCCCGGTTTTGAAGGAATCCGTTAAGGCGAAGGAAGTGAACGTAAAGATCGCGGCAATTCAGGCACTGAAGAAGACCGGAACGCTGTGCCCGATGGAATCTGCGAAAGCTCTGGCCGAAGCGATCCCGGCGGCAGACGTTCTGGACCGTCAGGCGATCCTGGATGCGATGGTGGAGACTGTCTCCGCGTGGAAATGCGCCAAACTGGATGCCGCGCTGGTGGAAAACATGGCCAAGGCAGACCTGAAAGACACTGCCTTGGCGTGCGCGTATTTCAAGATCATCGAGAACCGCCGCGTCACGGCCGCTGGTCCGGAATTGGCGAAGATCGCAGTGGCTGACGGGATCGACGCGCAGGTGCGTGACTCGGTGCTCGCGGCCCTTTCGGAAATCGTGACGCTGGAAAGTCTGGATCTTCTGGCCGCGGCTCTCAACGGAGAAAAGGACGACAAAAAAGTCGCGTGGATCCTCCGTGCAGCCTGTACGCGCCTTCCGCGTGAAGACTGCGCACTGGCCGTCGCCCGGAAATTCGATGAGGCTGCTGGTGTGGAAGAAAAAGGAAAGCTCCTGGCTCTTCTGAAGCAGATCGGCGGCAAGACGGCTCTTGCCTGTATCGTAAAAGCGTGCTGGGATGAAGCGACTGCCGACATCGCGACGCAGACGCTCGGAACGTGGAACACTCCGGACGACATGATGCAGGTCGCGGACGCATGTCTGAAACTCGCGAAAGAGTGCCCGATAGAAAAATTCCAGATCCGCGCCATCCGCAGTTTCGTCCGCATTCCGCGTCAGTTTGACCTGCCGGCCCAAAAGAAATTCGAAATGTGCCGGACGGCCTTCGAAACGGCAAAGCGCGACGCAGACAAAGCATTGATCTTTGAAGTCTTCAAGCGCGTCATTTCGGTGGAAAGCGCGAAACAGGCATTCAGTTACGCGCAGTATCCGCAGTTCCGTGAAGCCGCCTGCGAAGCGGTCGTCGCCATTGGAAAGAAATTCCAGGGAAAATCCAATTCCTTCGGCGCGATCATGGATGAAGTCGCGAAAATCGCGAAAGATCCGCAGGTCATTCAGGATGCGAAAGCCGCCAGAGAGCGTTTTGGGACCGTTCTGGCCAACGCACCGGTTGAGATCCTTTCCGCGAAATACGGTGCGGGAAAAAAAGTCCGCGACATCACCTCGATGCTCCAGGACCAGTTCACGGGCGAAAACCGCATTCCGCTGACGAACGATCCGGACAGATTCCGCCTCTACAATCGGGTCTTTGGCGATCCGGCTCCAAAAACCGTAAAGCAGCTGACCGTTGAGGTTCGGATCAAGGCGACCGGCGAGACGCGGACTTTGATCTTCGAGGAAGATGAAGTCATCGTCCTGCCGTTTGAATAAATCGGCATTTCACGCCCCTTTCCGCAGCGGTACAGCAGCGGAAAGGGGCGTGTATTTTACGGACTCGAGGTTTCTGAAGAGTTCTCCCAAACCACCCCGTCAGACCTTCGGCCGGATTTTAAGTTTTTCCCCACTTCCATGCGGCAAATGCGTAAGCATACCGTCTCGCTGCGCGAGCCACCC
>CAZRGJ010000636.1:0-2046 GCA_964599445.1 uncultured Planctomycetaceae bacterium
TTCTGGGCTTTTTTGGCCGGAACCGCTTTCTTTTCGATCTTCAGAAGACCCGGCAGAACGAAAACGCCGGCGCCTTTCGGAGCGACACTTTTGCGAATTTCATCAGCCAGCGCATCCAGAACGCGGGCAACGTCTTTCTTGGTCAGACCCGTGGATTCTGCAATGTTGTTCTGGATCTCGGATTTCGTCAGCGGCTTGACGACAACGGGGGCTTTTTCAGCTTTTTTAGCCATGGTTCATTCCCTCCTTGGGATAAATTTGAAAAAACGAACTGCAAAAGTTTCATACCTCTGCTTTGAATCTCCTCCGCAGAACATTCAGCGGCCTTTGAAAAGCTCGCCAAATGCGGACGGAATGAAATTCTGGGCAGGATTTGAATGAAAATCATTTCGGTCGGGAAAACTCCCGAAACTCCGAATTCATTTCTCTTATTCATTAAATGTTTTTTCGCAAAAAAATGCAAGTACTATTGAGCAAAAAAAGCCAAAAAAACCGAAAAAAAGTGAAAAAAATCCCTTTTTTTGCGACTCAAAGCCGTTTTGAGGCAATTTTTCCCTCTTTTTTGCGGGACCTGGCATCTTTTGCGCGGGTTTCTGCGGGGGGATCTGTTTCCCCGTTTCCCGCTCTTTTCATTATGCAGGACCGGACAAAATCGCTATTTTTGCGGAAAGAAAGGCACTCGAATTCTTCTTGGGAGAAAAGAAACGAAACGCCCTCAGGCTGGGAAGATCTGGACCTGGGGAAAAGAGAGGCTCTGCTGCGGAATGGGAGACTGCATCTGGGATCAAAGAAGACTGCACTCACGTTGACGGTTTGGTCGGCGTGTCGGAAACCGGAGCGGCTTCTGCCAGTCTGCTGACGGCGATCGGAGCGACCATTGCTTCCAGTGCCTCGATCTTTTTTCGGCCGATCCCGTGAACCCGCTGAAGATCTTCCGTTGAGCGAAACGGGCCGTTGGCATTTCGTTCTGCGATGATCTTGCCTGCCGTGATCTCGCCAATGCCGGGGAGAATGCTCAATTCGTGAATGCCTGCCGTGTTGATGTCCACGAGATACGGGCTGCCTGCGGATGGCGTGTTGGAGGAATTGGTTTCACCGGTCTGTGTGGAGTGCTCGACCTCAAGCGGTTTGTGTCGGCATGAAAAGAGTTGGGCTGAAAGGGAGAAAAACGTCAGGAAAAGAAACGACACCGCACACATCATGAGCAATGAAGTCCCCTGATCTGTTTCGGAATTCAGAAGGAAACGGAACCGCTGTCCTCTTGGCGGATCGGAATCGGATGTATTGCGGGCAGACGTCGGCATTGGATGGAAAATGAAATGACGGACTGGAAACCAAAGGCCCGGCACGCGGGAATCCGTTCTTCGTGTGCCGGGCGAAACCAAGAGTCTATTTGCCGGAGATCTTCTTCAAATCGTACTCCAGCATTTCCTGAACGAGCTGCGGGAACGACGTTTTCGCCTGCCAGCCAAGCAGGTCTCGGGATTTCGCTGGATCCCCAAGAAGTGTTTCGACTTCCGCAGGACGGAAAAATTCCGGATTCACGGCCACCACTATGCGCTCTTCCATCGGGATTCCCTCGAATCCTTTGCCTGGGATAAATCCACACGGAATACCGTCTTCCGAAACCTTCGGCACACAGGCGATCCCGACTTCATTCACCCCCTCGCCTTCCCAGCGGATCGGAACGCCGGCATACTCGAACGCCAGGGTGACGAACTCACGCACCGAGTGCTGTTCCCCCGTCGCGATGATGAAGTCGCCCGGTGCGTCGTGCTGCAGAATGAGCCACATCGCTTCGACAAAATCACGCGCATGGCCCCAATCCCGTTTCGCATCCATATTTCCAAGTTCAAGGCGATCCTGAAGACCGTTCAGGATCCGTGCTGCCGCCATCGTGATCTTGCGGGTCACGAACGTCTCGCCGCGGAACGGAGACTCATGGTTGAACAGGATCCCGTTGCTCGCAAACATGCCGTACGATTCCCGGTAGTTGACCGTCATCCAGTAGGCAAACAGCTTCGCCACTCCGTACGGAGAACGGGG
>CAZRGJ010000637.1:0-2044 GCA_964599445.1 uncultured Planctomycetaceae bacterium
GGCTTCATACTGCTGACCCATCGCGTAAAGGAGCTGGGCACGGTAGAATCGGTCCATGAGCAGGTAGTCGACCTGCTTGGCACGCAGCGCGTCTCCCTTGAGCGTTTCAAGCACCTCGAACGCCTCGCGGATCTTCGCCGGATTCTCGTTCACGATCTGCTGAAGCTCCGCTTTCTTGACTTCGTCAGTGCTCGTCGCCAGTTCACGGCGGGCATTGAAGTAATTCATGAACTCCTTCAGAACGAATTTGCGCAGCTCGATGTAGAGATTTTCGCGCTGTGCTTCGTTCTTCTTTTTACGGTTCGCTTCGCGTTTTTTCTTCAGTTCTTTCTTATAGTTCGCGAACGTCAGGTCCGTATCTTCGTCACCGATGTGCTCCTGCGGGAAGAATTTCTTGTGCAGCGCCTTGACCTCTTCCATATACGGATGGTGCTTCAGAGCGTACAGCTGACGCACATCATCGGAGATCGCTTTCCGGAACTTCGCTGCCTCCCTCGGTTTCGATTCAGACAGGAAGTAGTCCATGAACTTTACGTACGCGATACGCATCTGGATCCCCATCGGCGTCGTTTCCAGGAAATTCGCGCGCAGCACGGAAGCCGGGCTTGACGGATTGAAGCTCTGGATCGCGGCCATCAGGATCTCCTGCTGGTCCTTGTTCGGCTTCAGACCGTTTTCCTTGTTTCCGAAAATGTCGAGATAGCACGTGCAGACTTCGATGAAAATGTTGCGGAAAATGTCTTCCTCATTCTCCTTCAGCCCCGTGTAGAGGTCGTTCAGGATCTCAATGGCTTCCCCTTTGCCGTTGAACTTCTTCATGAGGATGAGCATTCGCGCCTCTTTCATGTGGCCGCGGAAGGCGATCGGGTACTGATTTTCATGGTACGTATCCCAGAAAAATTTGTACTGTTTGCGGGCATTGTCGAGATTTTCCGTATACTCCTTCGCATCTTCCGAATACGTACGCGCAAGCTCATAGTACGTATCGCCGCGGGCCATTCGCACGCTGTTCAGCTCGCCGACCATCATCATGTATTTCGGAAGCTGCTTTTCGTCCTTCGCGTCGATTTTTTTCGCCTCGGCAAGGATCTCCTTCTCGTACTTCGTCAGGAACTCAATGTTCTTGCGCAGTTCACCGCGGGAGGCTTCCTCGTACTTTTTCTTGTTTTCTGCGAATTCCTTTTTCTTCGCTTCCAGCTCCTTTTTCTCTTCCTCCGACATTTTGGAGTCGTCGATTTCGGAAGGATCTCCGGAAGTCGCGAGATTGCGGTAGACCAGCGTCTTATTCAGACGGATATTCGGAAGGAATCCGATCGCGACAAAATAGTTTTTGCCGTTTTTGTTCTCGTTCAGATATTTTTCGAGAAGCGCGATCGCTTCATCGTATCGGTCCAGGTACCCCTGGTTCGTGCGTTCCAGACGCGCGGAGGCTTCCACCTGAACTGCCATCATGAAATCAAATTCCGGCTTGAGAGATTCCGGCAGCTTGTTTTCGTCCTTCTGCTGCTGCAGATAGTAGACCCCCAGATCGCCGAACCCATTGTCGCGCAAAAGGTTCACAAAATTCTCAAGACGGATACGCGCCGTCTCATCTTTCGCATTTTTTTCGTCTGCCTGTACCGTGCCGGCTGCGAAAAGCATTCCCCACGCGCACGTTAAAAGCAGGACCAGTTTCAGGAAATCGTTTGACCGGTTCCAGAGCATTTCTCATTCTCCTCTACGATATATCTTCAACCCACTGCGGGAAGTGTCAAAAGCTCGATCGATCACGGACTGATGCCGCACCGTGTTTCCGCACGGATGCAGCTGGTTCAATCAGGTCCTTTTCAGATCCGCAAAATGTTCAGACTGCGCCCTTTCAAAAACTGCCGCAAGAGCAGACCTGCCCCCGCAAAAGTCTGTTTGGCACGAGTCCCCCAACGAACCGAAAATAAAAATTGAGTCCGTTCCTATATTCTAACCGGAAAATGGGGGTTTTGGAATCCTCCCCACCCCCATTTTTGGCAAAATTTTCCAATTTTCTTGAAAATTTTTCCTTTTAAAG
>CAZRGJ010000638.1:0-2038 GCA_964599445.1 uncultured Planctomycetaceae bacterium
ATCGGGCGTCTGGAAGATCCCGAGTTCACCATCAAGACCGGAGTCGTCCTGACCATCTGCCCCGGAGCCAGCGCACGGGAAATGGAACGAAACGTGACGGAACACGTAGAGCGCGCGTGCCGTCGGCTTCAGGAGATCGAGCATCTGCGTTCCCATTCAGAACCGGGACTTTCTCTCATTTACGCGGATCTGAAACAGGACATTCCGAGTTCCGCACTGCCCTCAGTCTGGACTGACCTGCGAAACAAACTCTCTGAGATCCAGGGAGAACTTCCGCCAGAAGCCCTTCCCCCCATCGTTCAGGACGATTTTGGCCAGGTCTACGGCATCGTTCTGGCACTTTCCGGCGATGGTTTCCCGCCGGCAGACCGTCTTGTGCGTGCACGGGAACTTCAGAGGGAATTCAGCCGTCTGCACGAAGCTGGCCGTGTGGAACTGTGGGGAATTCCGGAAGAACAGATCGAGATCCGGATCTCGCAGGCGCGTCTTGCCCATCTTTCCATTTCTCCGGCATCTCTTTTGAGAGCACTTGCCGGCCAGGACCTCACGATGGATTCCGGAAGCCTGAAATTTGGAGGCAATGAGATCCGATTCACGCCATCCGGAAAATTCACCAGCATCCGAGAGATCGAAGACCTCGTTCTTTCGGCAGATCCTGCACTCGCCAAATTTCAAAATCTGACTGATTCCGGAGTCTCTCCCATCGGCACCGTCCCGGACCATCCCGCACAGCTTTCTGCGCTCTTTTTCCATGCTGGCGGGATCTTTCAGGGAGTTCTGCATCAGCAGAAGATCCGTTCCGCGGGAAGTTCCGCCCCGGGGACCGTTCCTCAATTTCGCCTGGGCGACATTGCCTCCGTAGAGCGGGTCCTGAAAGTTCCGCCATCCCGCCTTTTTCGATTTAATGGAAAAGACGCCATCGCCATCGCAGTCTCACCCCGCGCCAACGGAAACGTCGTCCAGCTCGGCAAGGAAGTGAAGGACTGCGCAGCACGCATGATGGCGCGCTTCCCGTCCGGCTATTCACTCCAGGAAGTCAGTTTTCAGCCGGACGATGTGGAGAGATCCGTGGCGCTTTTTCTCAAAAATCTGCGTGAAGCGGTCATCATCGTGACTTTCGTCGTCATGTTTTCCATGGGATGGCGAAGCGGGCTGCTCATCTCAAGCAGTCTCCTTCTGGTCATCCTCACGACGATGTGCTTTCTGGAACCACTCGGGATCGTCTTTCAGCGCATCTCGCTCGGTGCTTTCATCATCGCACTGGGGATCCTCGTTGACGATGCCGTCGTGGTGGGGGACCTCATCATCGTACGGATGCAGCGCGGTATGGAACGTCGGCGGGCCTGCATTGAAGGTGCACAGCGTGCCTCGCGTCAGCTCCTGGGAGCTACCATCGTCGGAGCACTCGCTTTTCTTCCGATCTACCTCACGCCAACGAACGTTGGAGAATACTGCGCCTCCCTCTTTCTGGTCGTGGCCGTCTCTCTCGGAGTCAGCTGGCTCGTCGCCATGCTTCAGACTCCGCTGGTCTACTCCCTTTTCATGAAGATCTCCCCTGAAAAAGCCGCGAAAGATCCGCACTCCGGCCCAATTTACCGAGTGTACCGAAACGTACTCGCCTGGACTCTTCAGCACAGGACGGCCGTCATTCTGTCTGCCGTTCTTGCCTGCGGTCTCGCTGCCTGGGAATTCCAGTACATCGATCAGAATTTTTTTCCAAGGGCACAAAGAAACCAGTTCTGGATCGATTTCCGATTTCCCGCCGGCACGTCGATCGAAACGGTCTCTGAAGAAATGAAAAAAGCGGAAGCCTTCCTTCTGGAAGGGGAATGGGAAACGGCAGAAAATATCGTCTCGGCAGCCTCTTTCATCGGAGCGGGTCCGCCGCGATTCTACCTTCCGTACCAGCCGGAATTTCCGCACCCCAACTACGGGCACATGGTCGTGAATGTGCAGAAAGCGAAAGACGTTGACCCCCTGCTCGCCCCGGTCCGTTTCTGGATGAAGGAAAATTTTCCGCAGGCTCAGGTCCGAGTGC
>CAZRGJ010000639.1:0-2038 GCA_964599445.1 uncultured Planctomycetaceae bacterium
TCCCTCAGACTCCCTCTTCAAGAACTTTTTGATATTTTTGTACTTTTTGTGCTTTTCGTTTTGTGCTTTCTTTCAATCTTCCGGCAGAAGAAGTTGGCGTTTTTCATTCGGAAGATCCTGACGCCAGATCCCAAGCTGCATGGTCTCCAAAATCGTAAGCTGCTCTAATGCCTCATTTTTGCGCTTTTGCCATTTCAGAACCGAAATCAGGAAAAATCGGGCCGGAACATCCTCCGGAAAACGAGTCAGGCGTTCACGCAGAAGACGTTCGGATTCATAGAAATTCTGTCTTAAAAATTCCGTTTGCGCCAGAGGCAGGGTGTCCTCCGCTACGGCATTCTTTTTGTGCTGGAGCTGTGCTTCCTGAAATGCTTTTTCAAACCGATGCGAAACGCAGATCCCGAGGATCCACGTCATGCCGAAAAGGAGCTGAAGCGGAAACTGCGACCGTGCGGGAAGCACATTTTCCCAGATGACCGTTCCGAACAGGACCGCCATTGCGAAAATTGCGTAGAACATCGCGGCAAGCCACGCTCGAAAAGAGCCGTGACGCACGAGATATTCAAGTCCTGGCCATAGTTTTAGGAGTTTCATGGAACGGGTGCATCAAATAAAAAATGGGAATGATCTGCCTGAAAAACCGGGAGTGTCGTGAAAGCCTGGATCTGTTCTGCCTCACGTTGGGACGGAAGTTCTTCGCATTCCGGGGCCTTCGGAATGACTGCGAGAAAATCGATCCCCGTGAGGAGGAATTTCCGCGCGTCATCCGCACTTTGGACGCAGACTCCAATGAGTTTTTCCAGTCCGACCCGGTTTCGGATCTCATGAATATCTTCCGGAGCCGCCGATTTCAGAAGGATCCCGCTGCATTCTGGAACCTCGATCCATTCCAGAGTCTGGACCACGCAAAGGCAGTCTTCAGGAAATTCGGAGAATCGGGCAAAAGGGGAGACTATTTTTGCCTGCGATCCCGTTTCTGTGCCGGAAATTTTCGGAAGGACGCAGAGCAAGCCGCGCGGGAACGGATCGGGGCTGGAAATTTCAAATTCGGAAAGAAATTTGATCTTCCGGAGCTTGCGGAGCGTTCTGCGTCTGGGCGTCTCGGCCAAAAACGTGAAGAAGACGGCCCGCTGTACCGTGTAGGAAGCGTAGCGGATCTGCTCAAATTCGTGTGCGGACTCCGGCTGCGTTAATTTGCTGAATTCCTCCAGCGAGCGCAAGGCTTCCTGAAGCCGGGAGAAATTTGCGTCGAGGACCGACTCCAGCGACGCACGGTGAAATTCCGTCTGCGTCGAGATCCGCGTTCCGACGTCTGCCAGCGTTTCGCGGTAAGTCAGACGTTCGGGGAGCGAAAATGTGAGGACATTCTGGACCAGCCGGTGACGCAGAGTCTTGAGCGTTTCCGTCAAAAACGGGTCGTTCTGCACGAATCGGACGAAATCTTCAATCACCCGGAGTGCCTCGCAGGCCCGGTTTGCTGAGGCGTCAATGACCCGCAGATAGACCCGCGAAGGATATTGCGGTACGTTTTTCCGTTCGGTATCCATGGCGGTTCAGCTGTCCTTCCGAATGCGGGCGGCACACAGAACGTAGCCGAGTCCGGACTGAAGCGTCGAGAGGATCGTGATCCAGATCGAAACGACGAGCAGCCAGTAGAGCCACACCGGAGCATTGACCGTCACGGCCCCCGCAGAACCTGCCGGATCCGCAGAGGCATAGGAAAGGTAGAGGCATCCGGCCGCACACGCGAGACACTGGAACCCCATCTTGATCTTCCCGGACCACTTCGCCGCGAAATTGACGCCGTGCTGTTCCATGTACCCGCGGATCGCCGTCACGAGCATTTCGCGTCCCATGATGACCACCGCCATCCAGGGCTGGAAGAGTTTCCAGTCTGCCTGCATTTCCGGCCGGGCTGCGAGAAAGATCACGGTACCGCAGATCAGGATCTTGTCCGCGAACGGATCGAGAATGCGTCCCAGCTGTGTGCACTGGTTAAACCTGCGCGCCCACCATCCGTCTACGAAATCGGTGAGAG
>CAZRGJ010000640.1:0-2025 GCA_964599445.1 uncultured Planctomycetaceae bacterium
GGCGAAAAAGTATAAGAAGACCGTGGCTATTTTCAACCTGGAAATGTCCCGGGAGCAGCTGGCCATGCGTCTGCTGGCCAATGAAAGCTTCGTGGAACTGCAAAAGCTGGCCACCGGTAAGCTCAGCGAAGAAGAGTGGACAAAGCTCTGCATGGCCTCCGCCGCCCTGAGCCAGACGGATATTCGCATCGACGATAACCCCTCTGTTACGGTTGCGGATATCAATGCAAAATGCCGCCGCTTGGACAATCTGGGTCTGATCATCATCGACTACCTGCAGCTGATGCAGGGCTCCGGTTACGGCAAGAACAACGAAAACCGCGTGGTCGTTGTCGGTGAGATCTCCCGTTCCTTAAAGATCATGGCGAAGGAATTGAATGTTCCTGTCATTTGCTTAAGCCAGCTTTCCCGTGCGGTGGAAAGCCGTACTGATAAACGGCCCATTCTGTCCGACCTTCGTGAATCCGGTGCCATCGAGCAGGATGCAGACTCCGTCATGTTCCTGTACCGTGACGAATATTACAACGAAAATACCGAAGAAAAGGGTGTCGCCGAATGTATCGTGGCCAAAAACCGTCACGGCGAGACCGGCGCGGTGAAGATGCAGTGGATCGGCCAGTACCAGACCTTTGCCGACCGGGAGTGGAAGCATGCTGAATAAGCTTCTGAAATTCATCCGGGAGCAGGAAATGCTGCAGCCCGGGGATACAGTGGTTTGTGCTGTATCCGGCGGTGCGGATTCGGTTGCACTGCTGTTTGCCTTCTATTTATTAAAGGACAAGCTGGACATCCAGCTGGAAGCCGCCCATTTCAACCATCATCTTCGGGGGGAGGAATCCGACCGGGATGAAGCCTTCGTCCGGGAGCTCTGTGACCGCTATGATATTCCCCTTCACATTGGATCGGGAACGGTAACGGCGGGAAAGAAGGGGCTGGAGGCTGCTGCCCGGGATGCCAGATATGCGTTCCTTCGCAGTATCCGCGGAAAGATCGCCACCGCCCACACTGCGGATGACAATGCAGAAACGGTGCTGATGCACCTGATCCGCGGCACGGGGCTGAAAGGTCTGGGGGGCATCACCCCCATACATGGAAACGTCATCCGCCCCATGCTTACCCTGACGCGGCAGGACGTGGAATGCTTTCTGGAGGAATGGTGCCTGAACCATATCGAGGATAGCTCAAACCAATCTGATGCGTTCCTGAGGAACCGCATTCGCCATCATGTGATGCCGCTGCTCCATGAAGAAAATCCCAGGATAGCGGAAAAACTGTCACAGATGGCTCTCCGGCTGAGGGAGGACGAGGATCTTCTCTCTTGGCAGTCGAATTCTACCGCTCTACCCACAGTAGAGACGCTGAAAACCATGCACAAAGCCCAGCGAAGCCGCTGTCTTGCGGCATTTTTGGAGCGAAGCGGTGTAAAAGAACCGGAGGATGCCCATATTTCTCTTGCGGAATCCCTGGTTTTTTCCGACAAGCCTTCTGCCCGAGCCTCCTTTCCCGGCGGCGTGACCATTGCCCGGAACTATGACCGGCTGGAAGCTTTGCAGGAGAAACCTGTGCTGGAAGAAGTCACACTGCAAAATCCCGGTGAAGTGCTCCTTCCGGGGCTTCGTATCACCTGCATGCCGGCATCCCGGATCATCAACACCATCGACACCTTTACAGTGCAGCCTGCCGGCAGCATTACGCTCCGCCCCCGCAGAAGCGGGGATCAGATCCGCCTGCCCGGCGGCACCAAAAGTCTGAAAAAACTGTTCATTGACCGAAAGATCCCAGCATCCCAGCGGCCCCTGATTCCCATTATTTGTGACGATGAAGGAATTTTGGGTGTCTATTCCATTGGCGTTAATCAGGATCGGACTGTAAATACTTTACCTGCAGTGACCATCCGTTTCGAAAAAAGATAAAAAAGGGAGATTGTAAAAATGGAAAAGGATATTCAGCAGATTCTCGTAACCGAAGAGCAGATCAAGACCCGTATCAAGGAACTGGGCGAGATCCTCACCGCCGAGTATGCAG
>CAZRGJ010000641.1:0-2023 GCA_964599445.1 uncultured Planctomycetaceae bacterium
TTGCTCTCTTCACGCGCCGCGTGCAGCTTGCTTTCCTGGCGGATCTCTTCCGAAAGGACTTCCAGATAGTTTTTCGCGGCTCCGACCGGCGGATGGATATTCAAAAGCGACACTTCAAGGATCTGAATGCCGATCTCCTCCTGATCCAGCTGTTTCTGAAGCCGCTCGGAAAGCTCGCTCGCAAACGCAGCCCGGTCCACGCTCATGACGTACTCCATCGTGCGTCCCATCGTCGTATCGACCAGCGCACGGTGCGCAAATTCCGAGACCGCATTGTCCGGATTCTGGCATTTTTCCACGTAATTGAAGAACCCTGCCTGATCTTCCTTGATTTTGTACTGGACCATCGCGTTCACGACGATCAGCTCATTCTGATTGAGCGGGATCTCAAACTCGGTCCCGTGCTCTTTCGTCCAGATGTAGGAGTACTCCGAAGAGGTCTTTTTCTCATACCCAACCGGCAGCATGGAGATCTTCTTCACCGGGTACGTCATGACGGTCCCGAAAGGATACGGCAGCTTCAGGTGGATGCCCGGTTCAATGATCTCATGGTGGATCTTTCCGAAATCCTTCCGGACGCCGAACTCACCCAGTCCCACGACGTAAAGGCAGGAAAGTGCCCACGCCATGAAGAAGACCATCACGAGCGACGGGACCATCGCACGCGCTACGAATCGGATCGACCAGGAAGAACGGAAGCTCACGCCCCATTTCTGTTCCATCGTGTAGAAGAAGCTCTTGATCGGATTTCCGCGCACGAAGACCATATAGCGGAGGAAAACGACCGTCGGAGACTTAAACGTTTCCTGCGTCGCCTTCGTCGTCATCCAGCCGGAGAAAAGCCGGCAGAGCTGCTCGACGGAAACCATGAGGATCCAGGCAAGGAAAAAGATCGTCAGCGCGGTTTCCGGCCAGTTCACGATCTGACGGGCAAGCATGACGCCCGCAAAAAGCGCCATGGACCAGCACGCTTCCCACGCCGCCTGCATCATCGATTCTGCTTCCGGAAGATCGGAATTCTGCGGCTCTTCATCGTGTGCGATCGCGTCAAAGGAACGCGCAAGCATCAGCCACACGATACTGCACGTCATGACCAGGATCGAGATCAGGACAGTATGCTCCATCGGCACGAGAAGGATCTTTTCGACCGGAAACGCCCACTTTGCCAGTGCGTAAAGCGCGAAACCGGCAAACGCGACCGTCGGAAGGATACCGATCAGCAGAAAATGGATCACCTTTGCCTGATCGTATTCGATCTCGTACGGATTTTCGACGTTCGTTCCCCATTCCGGACGCCGCCATCCTTTCACTTCCGCGAGTTTCGCACGCATTTTCCCGGCATGAAGGACCAGGAAGGAGGTAACTGCGACGAGTGAAAGCTGGATCCCCAAAACCGTCATCAGCAGGGAACCCGCTCCGTAGACTCTCAGGCCGTAGATAAACATCGCGAGTGCTGAAACGACCGCGAAACCAGCCGTCGCCATCACCAGTCCCCGCCAGCCGCCGCTGCGGTGAGCCGGCGAACCGGAAGAGCTGGAGGAAGCGGGAGGATTCCCCATAGTGTTCTCGTATTCAAATCTGCTCATATTTTATTTCCCTCTTTGTTCGGGCATTGAATTGCAGGGGTCGAAATACGGGATATGCAGAAGAAAAAACACACGCTCTTCATGTTCTCTGCATATTCTGCATTTTGACCATTTTGCAAATTTTTCGCTATTGCTATCCCCATTCATTATACCACAAATCTATTAATTTGCAATACTCCACCCATTTTTCCTATTTTTATTTCAAAAATATTTCGGGGGGGAGTCCGCAGAATCCTCAAAACCGCACCTTTTCGCTTGGAAGGTAAAAAAAATACGCAAGACAGGTCCTTTTTGTTTTACCTAAAACAAGAAAACCGCGAAAACACAAAAACATCAAAAAGTTTTTGAAGGGAAGGGCTTCTTGTGTGTGCGTCCACACTTTCAGCCTCCCCTTTTAGGGGAGGGGGACCGCCGCAGGCGGTGGAAGGGTTTCGGGC
>CAZRGJ010000642.1:0-2015 GCA_964599445.1 uncultured Planctomycetaceae bacterium
TATCCATTCCCGTGATGGCGAAGTGTCGGATCGGACATTTTGTAGAGGCGCAGATCCTTGAAGCGATCGAGATCGATTATATTGACGAGAGCGAAGTCCTTTCACCGGCTGATGACCGATACCATATCGACAAACGCAGTTTAATGTGCCGTTCGTGTGCGGAGCGCGGGACCTTGGCGAAGCACTGCGCCGAGTGAATGAAGGTGCGTCGATGATCCGGACTAAAGGAGAACCTGGGACCGGCGACATCGTGCAGGCCGTCCGGCATATGCGGCTGATGCAGCAGGAGATCCGTCGTCTGACCTCCATGAGTAAAGATGAGCTTTTTGATGCAGCGAAAGTGCTTCAGGTCCCTTACGAGCTGGTGTAGTATGTCGCGGAAAACGGCAAACTTTCGGTCGTGAATTTCGCAGCGGGCGGTGTAGCGACTCCGGCAGACTCGGCACTCATGATGCAGCTTGGAGCGGAAGGGGTCTTCGTCGGAAGCGGGATCTTCAAATCCGGCGACCCTGCGAAGCGTGCGGCTGCGATCGTGAAGGCGGTCACCAATTTCACGGATTCCAAACTGCTCGCGGAACTTTCGGAGGACCTTGGCGAAGCGATGGTCGGGGTCAACGAGCAGGAGATCACGCTTCTGATGGCCGAAAGGGGAAAATGAGATGCGGACGGCAGTTCTGGCGGTTCAGGGAGCGTTCATCGAGCATGAACGGCGAATGAAGGAACTGGGGGCGGAGTGTTTTGAGATCCGGCATAAACGGGATCTGGACCAGCCTTTTGATGGTCTGATCCTTCCCGGCGGTGAAAGTACGGTCATGCGGAAACTGCTGCATGAACTGGATCTTCTCGGGACGCTTCTGGACCGGATCCGTCGGGAATGCCTGTTTTTGGAACGTGTGCCGGCCTTTTGCTTCTTGCGCGGAATGTGGAGAACGCGGAAAGTTTCGTGCCGTGTTTCGCGACGATGGACCTGACGCCCGGCAGAATGCGTACGGACGCCAGCTTGGGAGTTTTCATGCTGAGGAGCCGTTCGGTACGCTTGGGAATGTGCCCATGACGTTCATTCGTGCACCGTTCATTGAATCGGTTGGTCCAGAAGTTGAAGTCCTCGCGCGGGTGGATGGGAAGATCGCAGCCGCCCGGCAGGGGAATCAGCTCGTGACGGCATTTCACCCGGAATTGGATCCGGATCGGAGGATTCACGCAATGTTTTTGGAGATGATGCGGGGACGCTGACGAAGACACCCGTTTCAGAGACCGTGAGTTTTGAATTTCAGAGCAGGTATGTGCCGTTCCGTGCGGAATTGGCCGTGCCTGTTCTGTTTTTCTTTCTGATTTTTGGGAAGAGTGCAGTGGGGGGAATGAAAAACCTTCGGAAAATCTGACCGGGACTCCTTGACAGATAATTTGCTTTGGGGTAAAATTTACCCGAAACAGTAAAGTTTTCCTGAAGAGAATATTTGGCATTTCGACGTTCTTCCTTCACCTTGGATACGGAAAAAGGAGGCCCCGCATGAATTCATTCCCGTTCAATTTTTGTCTTGCGGCAGTTTTGCTGTTCCTTCTGATTTGGGGAAGCGGGGACCATTCCTGCCTGAATGCTCAGGAAACGAATTCCCGGAAAACTCAGGGGGAGACTGGATCTTCCGGCGCGTCTGTCTCGGAACCTCCTCTTTCGCCCAATGCACTGGGAAGTGCCTGGGAACTGTTCAGTTCCGAGACGGTACGGACGTGGGCGGAATTGGATCGGACTGACAAAAAGGCGGCAGAATGGCGGCCGGTCATCGTGCCGGCGAAGGCACTGCTGCCGATCGAACAGATTCATTGGTATCGAACGGAACTGAAAGTGCCGGAACTGAAAGCGGATCAGCGGGCGTTTCTCTGTTTCGACGGCGTGAAATTTGCTGCGCAGATCCGCATCGGTCGGGAGAACGCGCCGCTGGAAAATCTCGCAGGGGGCGGTGAGCCGTTTGAGATCGAGATATCGGAACTGGTCCGCGGAGGAGGCACACATGAAC
>CAZRGJ010000643.1:0-2013 GCA_964599445.1 uncultured Planctomycetaceae bacterium
TACTGTTTGATTTTACTTTCCTCCCCGGTCTTTTCCCCGGTGCTGACCCGAAAAATGACCCGCAGCGCAGTTACTATGGGTCCTTCCCCCAAATTTTCACTACGGGTATGCCGTCGGCCTGAACACCTCGCCAATTGCCGGCACATGGTCTTCAAACTGACCTGCGGAGCGTGCCCCATTTTTGATCTCCTTCATCGCTTTCAGAGTTTCTTTGATGAATTTGCCATTTTCCTCAAGGCACTTCCACTCTTCGAGCGCACATTTTTTCAACTCTTCTTTGGAGGCTTCCGGGAATACTTCCTTAAGAAGCTGATATACTTCTTTTTTGGAGAAACGAACAAAAGCAAAAGCCTCAGGCGGATATGGAAAAAATCCGCCAATGCATATTTCCGAGTCCTGATCCGTCGGCTTACGGATAGATCGGACCTCTGGTTTATGGATAAATCGCACCTCGCCGGTATGTCCATTCACTCCGATGCCCATCAGTCCCCATTTTTTCGGATAGAGTACCGCCGATGCCCAGGAAAAAAAGTACTCTTCCCTATCAATGAACCACAAGGTAACAGGTGCTCTGATCGGCTGATATTTTTCAATCGAATCCACTTCCGAGTGTATCCGGCAAAAGAGATACTTCTCCGCTTCCCGGGGAGAGATCTCAAAGGACGCGATCTTTTTATCCCACGCAGGCGTTCCCCAATGCACGATCCCCTCATTTGCAGATGCGGTACAAACAAGCAAAAAAAGGATAAAAACAACAGGGAATAAATACTTTTTCATGATGACGACGCGCTCCTGCTCCCTCCGGCAAACACACTCTTTTTTTCGCATCCTGGAAAATCAGTTTTCCCTCTGGACTCTCTTTACAAAACTTTTTAATGCTGCTTTTCTTCGATATTTTCTTCTTCCAAAGCCTTTTGCAGACTGCTCGGCCATTTGGTTATTGAGAGTCGGCCCGTTTTGCAGTTCCACGTTTTTTGGAACTGCTCAACAGAGATGAGGGAATCGGAGAGATCACAGCCGATGAATGCGGTGTTCGTCAGGTCGATCCCGGTGAGATCCGCGGCGATCCGGCACCCGAGAAATACCGAGCGGGAAAGGTCTTTCGGCGCATGGGAGGGACGTTTCCAGTTTCCAAGCCGGCAACGGACGAAAAGGCCTTTCTGAACATTGACGGTCCGGTCCAGGTGTTTCAGATCCAGTTCACTCAGATCCGCATCTTCAAAATAGCAGTTCGTGCCGTCCTCTGCCAGCTCTTTTGCCGCGCGGAGTCGGACATCGCCGGTGAAGACCGTCAGGGTCTCCAGTCTCTCACGAAGCTCCATCTGCGGATCCTTCACGACATTTTTTTCCTGAAGCGGATCACCCCAGTGCGAGACATTCAGCTCCTTTTCGATATTTTCCGGCCACTTGGCGAGGTCCATCCGCTGATTCCGCCAGTTCCACGTTTTCATGACCTGCTCGACCTCCATCCAGACTCCAGACAGATCGACCTGCACAAAGACTGCATTTTCAAAGGCCCGGTCCGGCCAGAAATTCAATTTTCCGAAATTTCCCCATCGGTCACGTTTTCCGCCAAAAGCGAAACAGGAATAGTCATCATGTTCCATCAGCGTCTCATCCGGCACGATCAGCCCCGTGAGGTCACCAGAACGGAAGTTTTTCAGGCTGGTGTACTGTTTTTGGGTGAGTTTGGGAAGGATACAGTCCTGGAAACGGGCATTTTCCAGATCACATCCGGCAAAGCTGGTTTTCGAAAAGTCTCCCCCCTGAATCTCTGCATTGGAGAGATCAAGATCTTCCAGTTTTCCGAGAACCTGGAGCGAATGAAACGTTTTTTCCTTGAAATTCCGGGTCTGGAGCCACTCTTCCTGCGTCAGATACACCTCTCCGCTCTTGAAAAAACAGTCGGTAAAATCGCAGTTCGGCGTATTGCCGTTAATGTACGCATCCTCAAAAACAGTACGGACAAATTTACAGTCGCGAAACTCGCCATGAGACAAAATCGCGCTATGG
>CAZRGJ010000644.1:0-2010 GCA_964599445.1 uncultured Planctomycetaceae bacterium
GTGGCGGTGGAGTTCCGGCGTGAATTCCTGCTCAAGCTCTTTCATTTTCTCGTCGGAGACCGGTTTGTCGTTTCCGATCGAGATCTGCGGGACCGGGTACTTCTGCGCGAAGGCGTCCGTTCCTGAAAGAAGATGGACTCGCGAGTACGGCCGACCGACGCACGTATGGTACCCGAGGCAGATCGTCTTTCCGTTGACCGTGCGCATGATGGAGGAGTTTCCGCCGCCGTACGTTTTCCCCGCGAACTGTTTAAAGTAGGGATCGCCGGTCTTCTCGGCCATTTCTCCGAATGTTTTTCCCATGACGAAATCGTTCGTCTCGACGGAGGAAAGGTAGTCGATCCGGTCCCCGGCCAAAATCCGCATCGCTTTGGCGACGGGGCCGAAACCGTGCGTCGGGTAGGCATTCCCCTTGATGAGCTTCAGACGGTGCTGGTAGTATGGCGACGCTTCCGGCGAGAGCGGCGGCATCGGTTTGCTTCGCGCGACGTTTCCCGTCCCTCCGCAGTGGCAGTACGCGCCTTCTCCGTGAATAATCTCGCCGAAGAAGCCTTTCTGCGCCATCTGAATGGTCATGGACTCAAAGAAATCGTAAATGCAGTTTTCGAGGATCATGCAGTGCTTTCGCGTCTTTTCCGACGTGTCGACCAGACGCAGACAGTCCGCGAGCGTCTGCGCGGCGGGCACTTCCACCGCGGTGTGCTTTCCGGCGAGCATGGCATGGACGGCCATTTCCGCGTGGCAGAACGGGGGCGTCGTGACGTAGATCAGATCCAGATCGTCTCTTGCGCAAAGATCCTTCCATGTCTCCTTCGACGCGAAATATTCTGCGGCCGGCGGGAGTCCAAGTTCCGCAAGATACTCCTGCACCCGGCGGACGGGATATTCATAGCAGTCGGCGATGGCGCGGATCTCCACCCCTTCCATCTGCGCGAGACGCCGAAGGGACGCATACCCACGATTTCCCAGCCCAATGTACCCGACGCGCAGCGGGAGGCACGGCGGAGCCTGAAAGTCGTGCATATTGAAGATCTGCGTTCGGCCTTTCCATTGAATGTCCGTTTCCTGAACGTCTTCGTTCAGTTCCTCGGCACACGAGTACCCGGTGAGGGCGAGCGTCATTCCAAAGGCGGGGAATTTCATAAAATCTCTGCGTTTCATGGCATTTTCCTTTCAGGGAAAAACGAAATGATCGGATCGGGGCGGGGGGGGCTTTCAGAAAAAAAGAAACACTCTTTCGATTTTAGCAGAACGGTTTCCAAAAGTCAAGAGTACCGCCGAAAATTTGACAGAAAAAAGGACGCAGAGTAAAACGCAGAGTAAAACATCGCGGCGTCCCCCCCTTGACGACGAAACGCAAATTCGGTACACTTGATGTAGTGGATGATCCACGTGCTCCAGACAGGTCGATAAATTGGACAGGAGCACGGGCAGATCATTTTTTGACGGAAATCTCAATTTCAAGGAGTTTTTATGCATCGGATCCTTTTTTGCGCATTCATGATTTTTGCGGCGTCGGTGAGTCTGGCAGAGAGTCTGCGTGCTCCGGCGGTGCCGCTGGTGGTTCACGACCCGTACTTCAGTGTCTGGTCCCAGGGAGATGGTCTGGCGGATCGTCTCACGACGCACTGGACCGGAAAGATCCACTGCCTGCTGAGTTACCTCAAAGTTGACGGGAAAAACTTCGCCGTCATGTCGAAAGACGGAAAACACCCGGTCCCCGCCATGAAGCAGAAGTCCGTGCAGGTCCTGCCGACGCGCACGATCTACGTTTTTGAGGACGCCGGCGTAGAGCTGACGCTGACGTTTACGACTCCCAGTCTCACCGACGATCTCATGCTTCTTTCCCGTCCGGTCACGTACCTGACGTGGCGCGTCCGCGCGGTGGACGGCAAAAAGCATGACGTCCGCATCTACTATGATAATTCGGCGGAACTTTGCGTCAATACCGAGGATCAGAATGTCTGCGCGCTCCGCATGAAGACCGAAACGCTCGACATTCTCCGGTTC
>CAZRGJ010000645.1:0-2009 GCA_964599445.1 uncultured Planctomycetaceae bacterium
GCGATGGGGAAATTTCCTCATTTTGTCGCGAAAATCGCAAAAAACCGCGGAGCGCACTCTAAAAACGGAGTGGCCAGCGAGCTGCGGTTTCTACGCCCTGGCGCGGAAGCGCGTTTAAAATTTTTTGAACATTCCGTAACACTTGGCCGTTCTATAGAATGGGAACAGAGATTTTCCGCCCTTTGGGGATAAAAACAGGGCGGGGGTGTGAGGTTTGACATTTAAACAAGGAGAAGCAAAATGAACCGATTTCAGCTTTGGGGAAACCGTGTATGGTGGTGTTTTTTGGGAGTTCTTTACGGATTCTTCGTCTATTCGATCATCCCCCGACCGACGGAAGACTAACGTCCCTGACGGAGTTTCTGCTGTTGAGCTCCGTCGTTCCGGCATCATGTCTGATTCCGTTTTTTGTTTTCCGTTTCTGGAAAAATCCGCGATGGTATGCGTGGGTCAGCAGTTTTAGTTCCGTTTTTCTTACATGCTGGACAGGAAGCCATACCGGCGGCATCTTGGTGGAGAGCCTTCCGGAACTGTCCTGGCCTCTTGATTTTCTGTGCATCCTCATCGTTTGGCTAACCATCCAGACCAGCTGGGTCCTGATCCTCCAGAACCTGGGGATCTTCATTCGACAAATTCTGCACCGTACCGAACGGGAAGATTCCGCATCTTCTGCGCTCGAAACACCCTGCCGCTCTTCGATTCTGGCAGAGTGTGCGGGATGGGGCCTGACGGCGTGCGTCTGTTTGTTCTTCCTCGGTGCCAATCTCCGGTTGATGGGCGGTGCAGACGGAAAACTTTCGGAAATGGTGACGCTTGGGTTTCTTCCCGCTCTTTTCGTTCCGATTCCATATGCTGTTTTCCGATACTGGGGTGCCTCACGGAAGATCTCCCAGCGAAATACGATCAGTGCGGTCCTGCTGGTCGCTTTGGTCGTCTTTTTGATCCCGGAGAACTTTCCTTCTTTCGCGTATGCACTGAACCGGGACTCAGGCTGGTCGTCCTGCGCATTCCACTTTTTTCTGGGAACGTCCGTGCTGATGTACGCCGTCCAGCTCATGTACTGTGTTAGTATCTTATGCACAAATTCCCGCACTGGAAGGTAAATGGCCTTTCTTTTTAATGTGGCGGCCCGCCGAAAACTGAAAACACGGACACGCACTCAAAAAGCCCATCCATGGAGGGGCTTTTGGGGGGCGTGTGTTTCTGTGGAATTTCAGTATCCTCTGTGCGAAACCGGGGCCGAAAGGGAGTTGACTCCGACCCTTTCTGTCTCGCTGCAAAGCAGGGGGATGCTTTACTCTTCACTTCGTCCGTGGTGGACCGCAATGTCGAACTCGGAGATCGCGGGAATGAGCATCGCGGCAGTCGTGAATCCGTAAATGACGGCGACGACGAGGAAAACGCCCAGCGTGTAGTTCATCATCAGTGCACTCATGGCGTAGAAGGTCGCGAACGGACAGCCAAACGATGCGAGTCCGATGGCGGATGACGGATTTCTTGCGCCGAGAGCCAGAAACATCGCGAGTCCACCGCCGGCCATGAATGCGAGGAAGGGTTGGATCTGTGCGTGGAATGCGCCTCCCATGGAGAGCATCATCCGCAGGCAGACCGCCACGCCGACGAAAAGGAAAAAGAGCGTCCCGAGGCTCACTCCGATCGCACTTCGGCTTCCTGCGTACGTCATGCCGGAGTGGATCCCCAGCATCGCGGCAAAGAGGAAAAGAACAGAAAGTCCGCCAGAAAGGTAGAATGCGATCTCCGCCGACGCAATATTCTGAGTCCAAAGATAGACTGGGAAAAGAAGCGGAAGGAGTACGATCTCACGCGTGTTCCAGAAAACGCCCCCCAGCTTTCCAAAGACGATCTCTTTTGGGGAGAGGTCCGTGACGCGCAAAAGATCGATCGCCCGGCCGTCGCGTTCTCCGGTGATTGCCGTGACCGCCTGTGCATTGACCAGGACCAGTGCAAGGAGCGCAAGCGGAAGGAAAACTTTCATCGAGAAGAGAAGT
>CAZRGJ010000646.1:0-2009 GCA_964599445.1 uncultured Planctomycetaceae bacterium
GGTGCCCGGATCGCCTCGGATTCACTGGGCCGTCCCAGGGTGGATGAGCTTCTTGAAGATTCCGAAGCAGCTCTGCGCGGTCTGGATATTCAGGATCGGATCCTTTCGTTTGGGAACCGGCCGATCCTGACGGCAAATGATTTCAAAAATGCACTTGGGATCTATCCGAAGGGATGGATCGTTCCGATCGAGTTCGCGCGCGAGTCGGGCAATTCCCAGAAAACGCACACAATCCGCGTTCGGCTTGACGGCGTACATTCCAATGCGGAACTACGTGAATTTCTGGCGCATACTTTTTCCGACGATCAGAAAGATCCCATGAAAGATCCGGACGGAAAAGGCGAAAATCCCCTGAAAAAAGACGAACCACAGCATCCGATCCCCCCCATGCCGGTCCCGGGGATGGAAGAAATGCAGAAAATGGCGGAGATCTTCGCGTTTCTGAATGAGACTCCGCCGGAAATCGAGGCCGTTTACGAAAAAAGAGACGATTTCGTGAACTTCTACTTTAATCGTCAGGAAACGGAACGGATCTGGAAAGCGTTCTCTGCGGCATTCGCAGCAGATGGCGAATTCATTTTTCCCGCACACCTGGCTGGAAGAAACCTGGCAGATCAGCCGATCCGGATCGAGTTTTTGGAAGGAAAGACGCTCCTGAAGTCGGAATCCCTCGATGTACTTTGGGAACATGACGGAGACTTTACTCGGCTGCCGACTCCGCCGGAAAGTCAATTCCTTCTTCCGGGGCTGACCCTATGGAAGGAGTTGATGCAGCATGGTCCGGAAACACTGGGCCTGACCTGTTTTGGAGAGTCACCGCTTCCATTTACCGACGGAGAGGCGCAGGATGAGGAACTTTTCGATGTTTTGGAAGGGAACGTCGGCGGTCTTGACGCCCGTTTTTTCTTCACGAAAAGTTCCCAAAATCAGCCGACTGAGTTGAGGCAGCTTGAACTAGATCCCATGGACGGCGCGCTTCCATGGGAGTTCCGTTTTGAGAACTGGCGCAAAACTCCCGAAGGTTTTTGGCCCGAAAAGATCCAAATTTTCGCCAACGGTACCATCTTTGAGGCCCTGACGCTGAAGAACGAGACCTCCCGGACCGAAGAAACGAAAACGGATCTGCCGACAGAAAACGGGGCGATTTCGGCAATGGGCGAGACGAAGCCGAAAGCATCTTCGGCAGAAGAACAAAACACAGACGTTCAGAAAACGGAGGCTGAAAAATGAAGAATTGCCCGTTTTTTCCCAATCTCAGTCCAGTTCCCCGAATACTTGGCGTCGGTCTCCTTGCCGGCATGGTTTCTCTGGGAGAAATGGCCCCTGCCCGCGCACAGGATGAAATACAGGCCGGAGCAGATCCAGCGAAAAACGAAGGGAAGTCCACACACTCTGCACACGCCGGAAGTACCGCATTTTTGGATCTCTCCCAACCGTCCGCAGCTCTGCAAAACCTGATGGTCAAAATCTATGGAGCCGGCGGTTTTTCGGAAATGGAAGAGTACCAGAGCGGTTTTTTCATCTCACAGGATGGTCTGATCGCGACCGTGTTCAGCCCGGTGCTGAACGCAGACACACTGGAATGTGTCCTTTCCGACGGTTCCCGATTTGAGGCAGAACTGCTCGGGATCGAGCCAACGCTGGAGATCGCTCTGTTGAAGATCGAAAAGAAAGGCCTTCCATACTTCGACATTTCCAGGGATGCCGACGCGGCAAAGGAACGGATCCTGGATGGACTCCCCGTTTTGGCACTGAGCAATCTGTTTGGCGTCGCCGTCGGCAGTGAGCCGGTCTCCGTGCAGGCTGGAAACGTCTCCGCCACGACCCGGCTGAATGCTTCCCGGCGTGCCTTCGAAACGCAATATCGCGGAAAAGTCTACATTTTGGACTTCACCACAAACAATCCGGGTGCAGCCGGCGGTGCACCCGTCTCTGCGGACGGAAAACAGCTTTACGGAATGCTCGGAAAAGAGCTTCAGGACGCACAGACTGGCTGCTGGCTGAATTTC
>CAZRGJ010000647.1:0-2001 GCA_964599445.1 uncultured Planctomycetaceae bacterium
TTTTGCGGACGGGAACCTTCTCTTTGGTCGTGAAACGCAATTCTGTCCAGGTTCCCCAGTCGCCTGCCGTGTCGAGGCCGCCATTGGGACTTGGGAGGGTCTTCAGCCGCAGGATCATGCTCTTCCCCTGCCAGGGAGCGAGGTCCGCGGAAATGGGGAGCCATTCATGTTTCTGAACGTGCGCTTCTCCCAAAACGGTCTCGTTTCCGGACGCATCGCACGCGGTGATCTGGTAGAAAATTCCGTCTCCCAGATGGCTCTCGTCTCTCTTTCCGACGAAGGCTTCCAGACGGATCGGTTTAGTGCTGATCTTCGCGAGATCCAGATGCCATTCCGTCACGATGCTCCCCTGACCGTCCAGATACGGCGGATGCGCGGAGAACCCAGCTTTCTTCACGCCGCCGCAGGAGTTCATTTTGTCCCAGTACCAGCATGCACCGAGGGAAGTTCCGGCAAAAATTTTCGGTTCTCTTCCCGGGATCAAAAGCCAGGAAGTCCCATCTTCATGAGGGAAGGTGAATTCCTCAAAATCGTAGAAAAACCGTGTCCGGACCGTTTCCGTCTGCGTAAGCCCGTCAGCGGAGAACGTCACCGTGAATTCCTGCACGGTCGGCGATTCCGGCGTGAATTTCCCGGCGGGAAGGTCCAGCGGGAAAGTCACCTGGCCATTTTTCGGAGTTTTTTCGAGAGTACCGAGTTTGACCGTTACGTTTGGATGGTGTTTCAGTATCGGCTGGACGTCAAGCGTCAGTTCTCCCGGAGTGCAGGACGCCCGGAAGGAAACGAGCGGCCGGACGCAGAAATCGAGCCGTTCCTGACCGTGCGTGAACCAGATCCGTTCATGAAGTTTCGCGTCTGCGGGAATCGTGAATTTCTGCGGTCCGTCTGGTGTTTCGACCGTGACGGTCTCGCCTGCGCAGACTTCCCAGCGGTCCGAGCGAAGTTTTTCCGCGCGGCTGTTCGGTCCATCGGCGGAATCGTCAAGTTTCACGACGTAGGAAAACGCGCCGTCCACCGGCTTCACGTACGTGAACCCGTTCGAGGTGAAGAGTTCCGCAGGACCGAGTTCTTTCCGGTCGTGAGCCAATGCGGTCGCGGAGACTGCGGGGATACGGAAACCGACGTCTCCATTTTCCGGCACGATGATCTCCCAGTGCGAGTCGTCCATCTTTCGGCAGACGCCGTACCCGCTGCCGCACGCACGGTCAAACTGCTGAAGGAAACCGCGTCCGTCAAGGTAAATGTAGGCTGGCGATTCGGCATAATCGCACCGTTTGCCCGCTTTCAGACCGGAGAACGTGAAGACCTGCCCATCGGAGGTCCACCCGGTGAATCCGTTCGGCGGAAGGATGACCGTACGGCCGTCAAACTGCGTCTTCATCGTTTCGCTCATGCTTCCGTTTGCGCAGACGACCGTCCCGTCAGAGTACTTCACGATGAGCTGCGAGCGTTTCAGGATCCCGGACGCGATCGCTTCGGAGACCTCAACGAGCTGGCCGTCGGGACCGCAGTAGAGGATCTCTTCCGCGCTGGCCTGCGTGAATCGGCTCTGAAGCTGCTGGGTCGTGAAGTAGCCGCGCATTGCGATCCGGATCCCTTTGTCGAGCATAAGGAAACCCGGATGCCCGAAAGCTGCCGCCGCGCAGACGAAACGGTCCGTCGCGATGTCGCGTGTTTCCGGCGTATCGCCTTTGGGTGCAGAGCCGCCCGGGTAGAACATTTCGGGATTCCCCATGCCGAAATTGCAGCACAAGTCGTGCATTTTGCGCAGATCGAGATTCACCAGCCACGGATTTTCAGCCGGACGGTATCCTTGGTCCTGCGCGTAGTTTCCATCGGTCAGTCCGCAGTACGGGAAATGGTAGTTTCCTTCGGAATAGACGGGGCCGTTCCATGCGCGTTTCTGGTGAAGCATGATCTCGCCGAATGCATAGTACGTCGCGGCCTGTGTACCTGCACCGGGAACGCGGGAATCATAGTCGACTCGCTCGGACGATGAGA
>CAZRGJ010000648.1:0-2000 GCA_964599445.1 uncultured Planctomycetaceae bacterium
GGACCAATGAATGACCCTTGCAACAACAGACCTGATTATGATTATATGCAGCGGGTTAGTCGCGGGGGAAGCTGGTTATTTTTACCCAGGGCTATGAATTACAGCAAGACCTTGGTAGGAATTTCTTGGAGTGATAATACTTATAGACGAAGTGATATAGGTTTTCGTATAATTCTAATAACCTCAAAAGAATAAGATACAGTATAAGAACTTCTGCCAAGGATAGAATATATATTTTCACAGGCCTTGGATTTAAGAAATAACCACTATGTTTCTCAAAGTCCTTTTATGGTCAGTCCTCTCCATAAGAAAGGACTTTGAGAATGTATTTCTGCACTATAGCCTGAAATTATTCCGGTATTCGTTTAGGTTTTGTATGACGGGCGGTAGTTGTATATAAAACACCAAGAAAGTTATTTTTAATTACTCTCTATGTATTTATAGTGTTTCTATACCAAGGTGTAAATTTATAACTTAAGCAACTCGCAGTCTACCGTTTCCTAAAGGGGAAACTTTATTTTTTTATCTATAATCTTTTATAATGAATTATTTTATCAGGCAATATTCGCGTTTCTGCAAAATTGGAAAACATTTTGAAAAAATTTTTCCCCGGTACTTGAAAAGAATCTGGAAATCTGCTAAAATCGGAGGAGTGCAGGGTGTGCCTGCTTCTGCGGGATGCAGGACCTTCCATTTTTTCAACGTTTCCATCCGAAATTTCATTCAGAAAGGTTTCATGATGAAAAATATTTTTTCCCTACCCCGGATCCTCTTTACTCTTTGTGCCGTCTGTATGCTGACCGTTTGTGCGCAGGCGAAAGATCTGCTCGATGTGCGGAATTCGCCGAGTGAGCCGGTCAAGATGATCTTCGACACCGATATGGGGAACGATGCCGACGACGCGCTCGCTCTGGCCATCATCCACAATATGATCGACCGCGGGAAGTGCGAGCTTCTCGGACTCACGCTGACGAAGTGCAATCCGTATGCCGCGAAGTACTGCAAGGCGTTCAACACACAGTACGGCCGGCCGGATATTCCGATCGGTCTGGTGAAAGACGGCGCGACGCCCGGTGACGGGCGGTATGTCCGGAAGGTCTTTGAGATGAAAAAAGCGGACGGCACTCCCGCGTTCCCGATCCCGGAAGGGTGGGAGCCGGAAGATTCCGTCGTTCTGCTTCGCAAACTTCTCGCGGCTGCGGAAGACCATTCGGTCGTCATCGTGCAGGTCGGTTTCTCGACGAACCTTGCGCGTCTGCTCGATACTCCGGGCGATGAGATCTCGCCGCTGACCGGAAAGGAACTCGCCGCGAAGAAAGTCCGTCTCGTCTCCGCGATGTTCGGTGCTTTCCTGTTTGAAGATGAACGGTTCATCAAGCACAAGGAGTACAATGTGGTCATGGATATTCCGGCTGCGCAGAAACTGACCCGTGAATGGCCGACGCCGATCGTGTTCAGCGGCTTCGAGGTCGGTGTAGATGTCATGGTCCGCGGCTGCACGATCCTGAACGACTACCAGTCGCCGGAGCCGAACATCGTGAAGGAATCGTATCTCGCGTACCGCGGTGAGTGGGCACTCGCGCAGCCGACGTGGGACCTGACGTCCGTTCTGTTCATCGTGCGTCCGGAAGAAGGCCGCGACTACTTCACGCTCTCCGAAATGGGGACCGTCACCGTCCGCGACGACAGCACGACGTACTTCACACCGGATCCGAACGGGAAACATTTCTGCTTCAAAACGACGAAAATGCAGGACGTCCGCATCGAGGAAGCGTTCGTGAACCTTTGCAGCGAAAAACACTAGTTCGTTTTTGTGCTCCGCAAATTTCGGGACCGGAGCGTGTTCTGCGTTCGGTCCCGGTTTGAGTATCCGGACTCTGTTTGTGTGTCCGGGTTCCATTTTTCGGCATCATTTCAGATTTTCAGAAAGGACATTTTATGGCTCGCCCTTTAAGTAAAGTCGCGCCTGGGTGGTGGGACTACACGACACTGGATCAGGA
>CAZRGJ010000649.1:0-1999 GCA_964599445.1 uncultured Planctomycetaceae bacterium
TGGAGGAACAAAAGGAGAGCAGGGGGAAGAAAGGGGGGAGGGGTGGGGGAGGGGTATTAGTAAAAAAGTCATCAACCTCCCCCTCCCAAGTCCTGCGTTCCGCGTTATTTCACAGTGAGTGCCTCAAGAGCCTCTGCCGCGCGTCTCATACTTTGGTAGTGCATCCGCGTCACGGCCGCGGTCGTGTGTCCAAGCACGAGCTGGGCATCCTGAACGACGGTCGCGACGAATCGGCGGATCGCATGGAAAGTCCCGCGGTCTTCGCGAACGAGCCGGGCCTGCCGAATGATCTGCTTGCGTGTTTTATGGAACGTCGTCGTCGAGTGCGGGAACTGGAAAATGAAGTCATCGTTCCGTCCGCGCGGCAGCTCATTGAGTACTTCCTGTGCTTCGGTCGAGATCGGGATCACCTTTTCAACGCCGGTCTTTTCCACTTCCGGCGGAATGACGAACGCCCAGAACGTGTCGATCTTCTGAATGTTTTTCCATTTCAGACCCAAAAGATCCCCTTTTCGCATCCCAGTCAAAAGCAGCAGTTTATAGGCGCATTCCCACCATTTCGGAGCGGTAATGTTCGGAAGTTTCGGAAATTCCGCGACATGCGCGGCCTGGATCAAAGCCTGCGTTTCCTCTCTGGACGGTGTTCGGGCCGTCACTTCGTAAAGTACCCGGACTGCCGGAAACGCCGGGACCATCGGGATCAGCTCCTTCGCGTCCCGGTGCGTCTCCGTCTTCGGGCCGGCATAGTCAAGGACCGCCCGCAAAGCGCAGCAGTGTTTCCGGATCGTCGCCGGACGCAGTTTCTTTTCCCGGAGCTTCTCAACGTAAAGACAAAGCGTCTGCTTCGTCACGTCGCCGATCGCGATCCGGCCGGTGATCTCTTCCCAGTATCGGAGCGAAACTTCCCGTTCGTGCATCGTCAGACGTTTGACTCCCTTCGGTCTGGAAACTTCCGGAAGGTAAACTTTTTCGTAAAACTCCGTCAAGGTCATTCCGTCGGACATTCCCCCGCCGCCGCTTTCATACCGGCGCACGATCTCAAGGAGCTCCGCAAGCGTCATCTTTTCGGAACCCGGGATCCGCTTCATGATCTCCGTCACTTTCATATTTCGATGAATCGACATGAAAACACCTCATTTTAACCATTTTCCCTAACCGTCAATTTCCAACAGGATACACCAAATGAGAGCGTACTGGTAGTATCTGGAAATACATTTTGGGGAAAATAGTTAAAATATTCCATCAACTTTTCGCATCATACCGATTTTCATGATTCTTCGGTCAGATACGTGTGAAAAATTTTTTCATCTCTCGCGGGTGGTTGACCGCTCAAGATTTCTTTAGTGTATAACAAAACTCACTTTTTGTCAAGGCCCCCCCAAAAAAAATTTTTTGAGAGTGGGAGGCGGCGCGTGGGAGGCGACGCGTCCCGCGTCGCAAACATGGGAGGCGGCGCGTCTCGCGTCGCAAAAATTCCTGGGAGGCGGCGCGTCCCGCGCTGGGAGGCGGCGCGTCCCGCGTCGCAAAAATTCCCCTCCATTGGAGGGGTGCCCCGCAGGGGCGGGGTGGTCCCTAAAAGGATTTAAGTATGATTTACTTAAAAAAGTTCCCGACCGGAGCAAAAATACAATTAAAAGCCATTGTATTTTCTGCGTCTTCAGTAGTAAACTCAAGAAACAAACTCTCCCCCCCTGACCCCTAAAAAAACAAAGTGTCCAAAATGGACACTTTTTAAAATAAAAAAACCGGGAGGAATCACACGTAAAATAGAACAACCCCCCGGTTCTTTGGTTCCGTCTTCCTTATGCCATTCGGGCAACCACTCCCTATCGCTTTCGCGTCGACACGGCCCGGTCGGCAAGCCTAACGGGTCACGGATATTTGCGTTTTACCGCAAGTGCGCACTTTTAGCCCGATAAAGTTCCCCTTATCAGGCTAAAGTAAATATACAAAAGATGAATTCACACGAAGCTCGTCAACAAGGAGTCTCCATTCTTCT
>CAZRGJ010000650.1:0-1991 GCA_964599445.1 uncultured Planctomycetaceae bacterium
AAACCAGCACGGGTCTCCTCTTCCTCCCAAGAGTCCGCCTATCCTGGCAAGGAAACTCATTCAAGACACCTTCTTCACGGACTTGATGTCGGACCATCCGGAGGTGTTGACGGTGGGGTCGAGCGGCAGAGCGCGGACACGGAATTCGCAGCCTTTTCCGGAGTTCAGGCCGAAGAGCGTGAACGTGACTTTTGAATCGGAGCTGGAGATCTGAACGTTCTGCCATTCGCTGGCTCCCGTCTCACGCCAAGCCAGTTCATACTGTGCCGCGCCGGATTCGCTCTTCCACGAGACGACGGCTCTTCCGGTCAGTGTGCTTCGGACGGAGATGATCGTCGGGGTGGGGAAGGCGGTCTTGACGATCACGGATTCACTCGGAACTGAGGCGCTGAAATCACGGTCCCGGGTCGCGAAAACCGAGACGAGGTACTGTGTCTTTCCTTTCAGATTCGTGAGGATGAAAGCGTTTCCCTCCGCGCGCGTCGTCGCAGTCCGCCATCGTTCACCGTCGGTGCTGTACTGGACGGTGTAGTACTTCGCGGCCTGCGTCGAATTTTTTCCATACGCGGTCGTCCAGGTCACGCAGACGGACTTTCCATCCAGAGCCTCGGCCGACTCGATCACCGGGGCATCATACGCCGCCATGACAGTCCGAACGCGCAGGGGGGAGGACTCTGCCGACGTGCTTTCGCCATCTGAAAACGCGACGCGGACCGTGTGCTGGAAATTACTCTTCACGTTTCCGAAACGAAGCGTTCCGTCCGCGAATTCTGCACTCTCCCCGCCGGAGAAGACGCACGAGCCGTGTCCGTCCTCAAGCGTGATCTCCTGACGTTCGCCGTTGAGAGTCACGCGGACGATCGACGCGCATTCGTGCAGCTGACCGGCCCAGTTCGTGACGTTTACCGCGAAACTCTCATCCGTCACGGAATTTCGATCCGCCTTCATTTTCGGCGAGACGAGCAGGGTCACGGACTCCGTCAAAACGCGGTCTTCCTGCTGACCGCAGAGGACCTGGATCTCATACGATTTCCCAGCCCGGCCATTAAACGAGAACTCCGACACGCCGGCCTTGAGTTTCCGGACGGTCCACCGCTGCGTTCCGGCCTCACGATACCGCACGCTATCCGCCTCCGGCCCGTCATTCATCCACGTGACCTTTACCCGATTCCCACTCACCTCCGCCGACACACTCGGTTCCGGTTCCGTCCATTTTTCGACGCTCACGACCTCGGACTCTGCACGATTCCCGGCCATATCGACTGCCGCGACCTTGAACGTGTACTGTCCATCGCCGTCAAAAACGAAAGTAAACGTACCGTCCGTCAAATTCTCCGCGGCTTTCACAAACTCCGCGCCATCTTTAGAGACCCAAACCTCACAGAACTCCGCACAGTCCGCCGTCCAGCTTAACGTCACGCTTTCCGCGTTCGTCTGCGCCGGAACTTCGCCAAGAATCACCGTTGGGGCCGTCGCGTCGAAAACGCACTCCCGAACTTCCGATTCCGCACGATTCCCAGCCTCATCGACTGCCGTGACCTTGAAAGAGTACTGTCCATCACCGTCAAATGCGAAAACGTATTTCCCATTCGTCACGTTTTCCGCGACTTTCACGAATTCCGCGCTATCTTTGGAAACCCACACTTCACAAAACGCGAGATCGCTGTCGGCATCTTCAGCTTTCCAAGTCAGCGTGATGGAAGCATTGGCGGTAAGTGCCGGAATTTTTTCAAGCGTCACCGTCGGCGGGAACTGGATCTTGGCGTCACCGCTTTCAAACGCGCCGATGTCGATGGAATCATTCTGAAAACGGACATTCCCTGCCAGATCCTTCGCCAGCTCATCCAGCCCGGCAAGCTCCGCGAGTTCATCATTCCCGCGGTCCGCCGCCTGACTCCCTTCCGCCAGAGAGTAATCCCCATTTTCCTCATCTTTGAACAAAGGAAGCGCGGCGTCGTACGTCAGGTTATTCTCGCCGGACTGCCACTGCG
>CAZRGJ010000651.1:0-1983 GCA_964599445.1 uncultured Planctomycetaceae bacterium
ATTCTGGGGGACCGCCACAGGCGGTGGAAGGGTTTCGCGGCGTTTTTTACGGACTCGGGGTTTCTAGAAGGTCCACCAAACCACCCCGTCAGCCCTTCGGTCTGCCACCCCTCCGAGGGAGGGGAATTTGGAGTGCGGCAATACCTTTGCCGCTTTGATATTCGGCGATACAGGCCGTAGGCCATTCGCCGGGAGTTGACGTTTTGCGTCAGCCTTTCGGCCGGATTTCAAGTTTTTTCCCGCTTCCACGCGGCAAATGCGCATACGCGCTGTATTGCCGCTGTCCCAAAGCGGCGAATGTGCGCAAGCGCACCGTATCGCTGAACTCCAAACCACCCCGTCAGACCTCCGGTCTGCCACCCCTCCTGTGAGGAGGGGCTTCTTGTGTGCGCGTCTGCTCATTCTGAGGGACCTTCGAAGACGGTGGAAGGGTTTCGGGCCTTTTTTTACGGACTTGAGGTTTCCGGAAGGTCCGCCAAACCACCCCGTCAGACCTCCGGTCTGCTGCCTCTTCTGGCAGGAGGGGCTTCTTGACATTCAGTCTCCCCTTTACTGTAGAAAAGTCGGGAAATTCTGAAAAGTTCTGAAAATTTTGTCCCCATACCTTGCATTGTGTCTGATTTTGTGTATAATGTGGGAACTGACCCGTCTGTATTGTGGCGGGCGGCTTGATTCAGGGGGGCGCGAAATGGTGAAAAGTTCCGTTTGGAACGATTTTGACGCGCACCGGGCAAAATGAAACTTTTTTTATTTCGAGAAACCAGATGCTTTGGGAAATTGATATTTATCCGAAAGCCAGTCAGGTCGATGCACTGGCGAATGAAACCGTAACCGAATCGCAAGCCCTCGGACTGGGCACCGATTCCATGAAAGTCCGTTCCTGCCACGGCTACCTGCTTCAGGGTGCTCTGGACCGTGAACCGGCGGAGAAGATCGCGCGTGAACTGCTGGCGGACTGTGTGGTGGAAGAACCGGTCGTTTTCCCCGTTTCGGAAGCGAAAGATGCTGAAAACGGCGAAACGCTCGTCAACGTCCTTCCCAAACCCGGCGTCATGGACCCGGTCGCCAACAGCGCGCTGAAAGCCATTAAGGACATGGATCTCCCCGTCGAAGCGGTCCGCACGTTCCGCAAGTTCTTCATTTCCGGTTTCGATACGGAAAACATCGACAAACTCTGCTGGAAGATCCTCGCCAACGACGCCATTGAACAGGTCGTCAAAGGTCCGTTCACGTTCGAGCATCTGGAAGTCGGCAGTCCGTACCATTTCGAGCTGACGATCGTTCCGATCCGCGGCATGAATGATGAGGAACTCAAAACGCTGGCGATCAAAGGTCAGCTTTACCTTTCGCTGGTCGAAATGCAGACGATCCAGAAACATTTCCAGGACCTTGACCGCGACCCGACGGACGTCGAGCTGGAAACCATCGCGCAGACGTGGAGCGAACACTGCTCGCACAAGACGCTGGCCGGCCGCATTTCCTACCGCGACGATGAACGTGAGATCGTTTTCCAGAACATGCTGAAAGAAACGATCTTCGCCGCGACGCAGGAGATCCGCAAAAATCTCGGCGAAAACGACTGGTGCGTGAGCGTCTTCAAGGACAACGCTGGCGTCGTGACGTTTGACGACGAGTACAATATCTGCTTCAAGGTCGAGACACATAACCATCCGTCCGCGCTGGAACCCTACGGCGGCGCGAACACGGGTATCGGCGGCGTCATCCGCGACCCGATGGGGACTGGTATGGGTGCGAAACCGGTAGCGAACACCGACGTTTTCTGTTTCGCTCCGCCGGAAATTCCGCTGGAAGACCTTCCCCAAGGCGTTCTGCATCCGAAACGCGTCATGCGCGGCGTCGTCTCCGGCGTGCGCGACTACGGTAACCGAATGGGCATCCCGACCATCAACGGCGCAGTGTTCTTCGATGAACGCTACCTCGGCAACCCGCTCGTTTACTGCGGAAACGTCGGTCTGATCCCGG
>CAZRGJ010000652.1:0-1981 GCA_964599445.1 uncultured Planctomycetaceae bacterium
AAATCATAAAACCTCTCTTTTGACAGTTTGGCGTACATTATGGCTGGAAGTGGATCAGCTTAAATATGAAGATGAGGTTGCAGAAGAACCCTCTTGGAATGGGATAAATATGGCAAATATTCATTCAGAACTTCAAAAAGCCTGTATTACGGTAAATATAGTTCCAGTAACAGCCAATTCCAATAAAATAATCAATACGAATTTACGTGCAATAGAACATACTTCATTTTATTATGATGTAAATAATAAAAGAGATATTGCTAATACTGAGTCTTTTTGGTCCATTCAGCTGGTAATGGCCTTTTCACGTGTTGATTCAACGGAGAATAGTGCAATTTTAGGAACGTCTTACAATAATATGATCTATGTTTTTAATGATACGATAGAAGAAAATATAGATGTTAATAAAGATGTGGTAATACTTCATGAAATAGTACATGCATTGGGGTATGGACATGATGAACAAGAAAATGTTCTAATGAATCCCGATGTGTTTTTTGACTCGGATAATCCACAAGCCAATGATGATGATCTATTAGCGAGATATATACGATGTATACAATCCCAAAATAAACCGATATTGGTATTATAAGGAGGTAGGGATGAACATTCTTTTATTCCTCGTTGCCATACTATTTATTGTGTGTGTACCATTACAGGGATACGCGCAATTCGATATTCTCCCGGATACGAAAGGGCTTCCATGGACACCTGTATACACATGGCCAGTTCCGGATAATATCTCAGCCCATCGTGACTGGGATAAAACGGTTTGGTGTAAGGAAAAGGTCGAAAAAAATGTTTGTGTTCAATCATTTCAGGTCACGGAACAGCTGGTCGAACGGATCGAAGTCTATCCGGCACGGCGAAAGGTCGGAGATGTCGTGTACTCTGTTTCCTATTGGGAAAATATTTCCGATGAGACAGTCGCAAATGTACCGAACTGGTCTTTCGCGTGGTTTTATCCATTTTCACGAGACCGGGCCAGTTACTATACCTCTACGAGTCGAAAAGCAGACCTGCAGCCTGGTGAAAAAAGACTTCGTTGGGTGATGGTTCTTCATAAAGATTGGGAAGAAGAAGGATTTGCCGCGGAAGTTCTTCACGGTCCCAATATACCGCAAGGAAGTATTCGGGGAAAATGCAGTATCAATCCATTTTATGCCGAAGTACATCTTGCCAGACTCTTTCTGGATGGAAAAAAAGGGTTTCGTAAAGGATGCGGCTGGAATGAACCGCTGGTTCGCCATTTAAGAAAAAATCTTTGGAATGACTACGAACCCAATTCTAACGGAAGCCTGGCACTGATCCGAAAATGGTATGGATTTCAGAGGCCAAAACGTGCGTATTTTTCGGAAAAGGTACGAGGGAGCCAGCCAACATGGTGTGGTAATGGTTATGTGAAAGTTAAGCCTTCTGAGGAGAATCAGAAACCGCACGGTGAGGATGTTTGGGATTTCTACTTGGGAGATACCGCGAAACAGGAAGCGGATGAAACACTTCTTGAAGGAGAGTTAGCACTTAGCGCGGAGATCTGTTTGACTCGTCTTCTTTTAGCGTATCTGTATTCCGAAAATGATGAAGAACTCGCGAAAAATCGCTCAGCTGTCCTTACGTTCGTAAATTCGTGTCCATTGCCGCAAATGCTTGCGATGACGCATCGGCTTTTCCGTATCGATCCGGAAAACATGAATGGGCAGAGTTCGTTCAATGCCTGGGAAAACTGGTATTCTGCCGAGCCTCCGGAACTTTCGGGATCTCAGCGGGAACGCCTTCTTGAGCTGAACGAGGAATTTCGGAAAATGCGGGAAAGAGCACTTTTGGCTGAAACGGAGGAGATGAAACCATGAAAAGCTGGCATTTTTTTGCCGTTTTGTGTTTTGGCGTTCTGTGCTGCGGTACGGTCGGCGTGCAGGCGGGGAACGGAACGGGGGAAAATATTGGTTCGACGGCATGGAATATGGAAGAAGATACTCAGTAC
>CAZRGJ010000653.1:0-1972 GCA_964599445.1 uncultured Planctomycetaceae bacterium
AATCGTAAACTCCGGCACATTGGGCATCATCATGCACACATTATCCCCGCGGGTCACGCCCATGCGGGAAAGCAGGATCGCCCAGTACCTCACGGAGTTCGCAAGCTCCGAATAGGTAATTTCCAATCCATTGTACAAAATTGCCGGATGATTCCGGTATTTCTCTGCTGCGATCTGAAAATCCAGCGCAAGATTCAGACTCATATTTGGTATCCATTCCTAGTGAGCCGGGGAAAATTTTACCGTGGAACAGGACCTCACACGGTATCGCACTTTACGATGTTCTATTATAGAGAAAAACGCCATTCTGTAAAGAGCAGTTTTTAAAAAATTATATCGAAAATGGGAAAATTTCCAAAATTTACAAAAAATTTACATTCCGAAGAGCAGGGCACTTTTCGCCATCCTCTCAAATTCTCCATTCTCCCAGGGATCCACGGAAAAAATAGAAGCGGCACGGCCTGAAAAACGATACTTTTACAGAATCCCCAACTCCCGGCAAGAACGCGGACGCGCCATCACCCGCCGCGGATGGTTGCCGAATGGTGCACAAAAAAAGTGTCTCCCGGGGTGAGAGACACTTTTCATTCCTTCAAGATCCCGAATACGAGAGCAGGGGATTAGCCCCAGATCTCTTTCTTCAGCGATTCGATCAGCTCCATCGCCTGCGAGATCTCCGCCTTCTGACGTTCCGGTTCCGCCGGGATCTCACGTTCGATCGTCAGCGGGCCTTCGTATCCGATTTCTTTCAGCGTTTCAAGGAAGAGCTTCGCATTCACGTCGCCCGTACCGAACGGAACTTCCGCGCCCCACGTTTCGCCGGGCAGATCCGACCATTTCGCATCTTTGCAATGGCAGCTGCGGACGTATTTTCCGAGCTTCTTCAGTGCCGGGATCGGCTCGCCGGAACCGTAGAGGATCATGTTTGCCGGGTCGAAGTTGATGAACACATTGTCGCGTCCCACATCCGTCAGGAACTGAAGCAGACCGTCCGCCTTTTCCTGTCCGGTTTCCAGATGGAACGCCTGCCCCTGCGCCTTAAGATAGTCCGCCAGCTCCTGGAGCGACGCAACCAGGTCACGATAGTCGTCCGAATCCGTTTCATGCGGAATGAATCCGATGTGGATCCCGATCCGATCGCAGCCGAGCACTTTCGCGAAATCAGCGATCTCGCGGATCTCCTGCTTTCTTTCATTCCGAAGCGTCGGCGGAACAAGACCGATGGTCTCTTTCGTCTTCTGGATCGTGGCGTAGCTTTCCCCCTTGAAATCGCAGAATACGACGGAGATCTTCACGCCGATTTTTTCCAGTTTCTGAATGAACTCACGCGCATTCTCTTCCGTCCGGTCTTCCTTATGCGGGCAGCAGAGCTGAACGGAATGGATACCGAGTTCTTCAACCACTTCCAGACGCACGCCAAGTCCCGCTCCAATGCTCGCGAAAACGCCGATCGGATACTTATCCATAAATTCTCCTTTTCTCAAATTCTCAAAATTTCGGAAAAAATTCCCAATACGATTCAGGATCTCCCTTCATGATACCATAAAGCCCGTTTTTATAAAAGGTCCCCCCCGGAAAAAGAAAGAAAAAAGTCGGCATCTTCTCCAAAATTTCCCAGCCTCCGCCCTCAAAATCTGCTGGATCCGGGATTTTTCAGGGAATTCGCCGGAATCCCTCCACCACGGAACCGAAAGCTCCCGGAAACATCAAGGGGAACACGAAAAACACAAAAAGACACAAAATTCACGATTCGTACATTCCGTGAATTTCGCGCCAGGGATCTCTCCCTTTCTTCGGATCTTCGGTAGACTCTGGAGCAGGGGACCTCCCTATCTCCAATCCCTGGCGGGATTCGTCCCCGCTTCAGATCCACAATTTCCCATACTGTTCCGGCCTCACGGCAAAACCTCGAATGGCCACCCGGGCCGAAGCGAAGCTATTCGCGGAAAGATTTTTCAGTTAAAATGAAGAA
>CAZRGJ010000654.1:0-1971 GCA_964599445.1 uncultured Planctomycetaceae bacterium
CGTGTCCGCGCCAGTGACCAACGGGAGCGAGTTCATACCTGTGCGCGGCTCGCGGTCTTCAAAAACTTTTTAATATTTTGTTTTTTAGCTACTTTCTCCGGTTCGCTATGTTCATTACCTGGATTGCAGTACCGATCGTCGCCATCGTGGACGCATTTCGAGCTGCCGATGCTGCGCTGGAAGCCGAAGACGCCGCCGCCTGTGCGTGCCGATTCATCTCATTCATGACCCGCATCTCTTCCTGATGCTCGCGGTTCGCCCGATCCTCTGCAACCATAAAACGCATCGCTTCGGGAATCGTTTCCGCAAGCCGATTCTCCAGAATGCCGATCAGACGCGAAAGTGCCGTCGGACGGAAATACTCTTTCCCCGTAGGCGGGGCAGGGCAAAGCTCAAAGTATCGCTCAAAGTCTGCGTCCGTGTCCGGATATGGCGGCTGTTCCGCTGGTAGTTGAGGGATCGGGATCGCTTTTTGCGATTCTTTATAGCTCCTTGATATCTTCATCCAAATTACGTGCACCATGACCCATAAAATGAATAATAAGAACCCAAGGATGAAAAATATATAGAGTGTTTCGCCAAGATTCGAGAGAAGGTCCCAGCCTCTATTATGAAGGCCGATGCCGAAAATTCCAAACCAGAAAGCAACAAAAAAAGCCGTTATGCAGGACGACTGCCTGTCCGCACGCTTCTGAAACCCATTGCGCAGTTCCAAAGCCTTCTGAAATTCCAGAGTCTCCTGTTCATATTGCGCATAAAGTGCCGAGTACTGCGGCTCGTATTCTCTGCATCGCTGCTGAAAATCCATTTTCTGCTGATTTTTGATGAACTCCAGCGCGTTCTGAAGTGCCTTGACGGCTTCCTTCCCGACCGGGTAAATGGAAGACGCTTCCTGCTCCTCTTTTGCTTCAGCCGCAGTCTCAGTCTGCGTCGTTTTCGGTACCTGCGGAGAAGTGCCCGGTACCGGAGGGGGAGCGGCCGTCACGAACTCGACTTTCTCTTCTGTCGCTTTCTGGATCAATTCCGTCCCGCCGCATTCCCGGCATTTGCCGACGTTGACATCATAGAGAGAAAAACAGTTTTTGCAGATCCAAAACATGGGTGCCTCCTTAAAAATAAGAAAATTGGAAACTCAAGCTGAAAAAATATCCGGAAGGAAAAAACTTCCCTCCGGATCACTCATTCTTGAAACACTCCGACCTGCCGAATTACTCAAGCGCGGCCGGTTTGTCCATCGTCTGGGCCTGATAGATCGGCTGGTGACGATAGTACACTTCCAGCGTCATGATCGAAAGCGCCGTCGCGTAGAGACGTCCTCCGGAATCACTGTGAGAGCCTGCCGGATTCCAGCTTCCCTTGGCGTGGGATTCATCTTTGATCTGACTGTCGACGAGCTTGTCGCGCATTCTCGCGTTCCACTTCGTCCACGGATCACCGCCGTAATGGCGCATGACCTGCGTCGCATAGTAGTTGAAGTACATGTCGTTGGACGGACCCATCTGGTTCAGCCACTCCACGCCCTTTCTCAGAGCCGGATTGTCCTGCTTCCATCCATAGTACATACGGCAGAGAAGACCGATGGCGGTGCAGGCCGCGCCTTTTCCCGGGGTCACGTAACCATAGAACGCGCCGTTTTCCTGCTGGACCGTGTTGAGGAAGTTCATCGCTTTGGCCGTGCAGTTCGGATCAACAGTGAGGTACCCCATGTATCCGCTCTTCAGCGCCATGAGCTGCCAGCCGACGACTGATGTGTCGCCAGCCTGCCGCGGACTGTAACGCCAGCCGCCGCCCGACGGATCCTGCGCGTACATGACGAACGCGACCGTTGCCTGTGCAGGTTTCTTCAGGTTGCGGTCTTTCGTCATGGCGTACGCTTCGGTCAGACAGATCGTCGCGAGACCGTGGGCGTACATCGTTCCCTGCTTCTGGTGCAGCGAACCGCCTTTTTTCGGATCCATTTTAATATTGCGG
>CAZRGJ010000655.1:0-1964 GCA_964599445.1 uncultured Planctomycetaceae bacterium
CTGCCTTCGCACAGAAATGGGGTTGGGCGAATGCTTCCACGAACTGGGAAGAAACCGTCAAGTCTCCGGAAATCGGTCTGGTCGACATCGTGACCCCGAACTTCATGCACGCTCCGCCGGCGAAAGCCGCCATCCTGGCCGGCAAAAAGTGCGTCACCTGCGAGAAACCGATCTCTGGTTCCCTCGATGATGCCCGCGAAATGGCGGAAGCTGCTGAAAAATACAACGTGCCGTCCTTCGTGTGGTTCGTCTATCGCCGCTGCCCGGCCGTCGCTTATGCGCATCAGATGGTCAAGGCCGGTATGCTGGGTGAGATCCTCCATATCCGTGCGAGCTATCTTCAGGACTGGGCCGACGAAAACGTTCCGATGACCTGGCGTTTCAAGAAAGAAACCGCCGGTTCCGGTGCTCACGGCGACCTGAATGCGCACATCACGGACATGACGCGCTTTGTGGCCGGCATTGAGATCGAAGAGATCTGCGGTGCGATCAACAAGACGTTCGTCGAAAAACGCCGCAAGCTTACCGGTCTGATCAATCAGACGAACATCATCGGCGGTGCGCAGAGCAGCGATGCCGAATACGATGACGTGACGGTCGACGATGCCGTTCTGTATCTGGCGAAGTTCAACAACGGAGCGGTCGGAAGTTTCGAAGCTGCCCGTCAGGCGACCGGAAACAAGAACGCGAACTACTTCGAGATCAACGGTACGAAAGGTTCGCTCAAATTCGCGTTTGAGCGCATGAACGAACTGCAGTTCTACGATGCCACCTGTCCGACGGGCGTTCAGGGCTGGACGACGATCCTCTGCACGCACGCTGCGGATCATCCGTACGTCAAGAACTGGTGGCCGGATGGACATCTCATCGGCTACGAACACACGTTCGTGAACATTGCGGCCGACGTTCTGTCCTTCCTGGACGGCAAAGAACCGGAGATCCCGCTCGCCACGTTCCGCGATGCGTACCAGACGCAGCGTATTCTCGAAGCCGCTCTGATCTGTGCGGAAGAGAAGCGTTTTGTCAAACTGGACGAAGTAAAATAAGTCGGCTGGATCCGCATGATTTAAGGGGAAACCTTCGCAGGGAGGTTTCCCTTTTTTTGTGTCTGGACGGGGCAACAAAAAAAGTATCAAAACATCAAAACATCAAAAAGTTTTTGAAGGGAGTTTCTGAGAGGGAAACAATTTTCAAAATGTTTCCCTCTCACGGCCGCCGTCTCTTCGCGGGCAGCCAGACGGCTCTCGGAGAGTGCCGTCGCGCGTGGGATCTTTAGCCGAAAATCTTCACCACCGAAACCATAGAAGTTCCGCCGAAACACACAAAAAAAGCCGGCATTCTAACGGACCTTCTAAAGTGACGCTCCTGCCTTGCCGATAACATGAACAACCGTGTTGAACTTTAACGATTAGGTTGAGTTTAACAGCTCATAAACAAATCAAGATATAAGAAAGGGTGGGTCATGGCGGAGAGAGAGAGAGAGAGAGAGAGAGAGAGAGAGAGAGAATCGTACTTTAATCCTACAGGCAATTTAAGAGAAAAACTCATTGAACTGGAAAAAGAGAACGCGCATTTGCGTTCCCAGCTCTCGAAACAGCGTTACGGTCTGGTCTGGCTCGATGTTCCGGAAGAATTTGAAAAGGAGAGTGAAGACCGGATCCCGATTCTTGAAGAAGTCCCCGAAAAAGAGATCCGCACCGACGACGGCAAACCGTACCATATTCTGATCGAAGGGGAGAACTACCACGCGTTGACGTGCCTGAACTACACGCACCGCGGCAAGGTGGACGTTATCTACATCGACCCGCCGTACAACACCGGCTCGGACGGTTTCCGCTACCGCGACAAACGTTTCTTAACCGAATTCCCCAACGGCGTCCCCGTCCCGAAAGACTCCCCGTTCCGCCACTCCTACTGGCTCTCTTTCATGGCAAAACGCCTTGAACTCGCCAAAAACCTCCTCT
>CAZRGJ010000656.1:0-1962 GCA_964599445.1 uncultured Planctomycetaceae bacterium
CAGGCCAGATCCAGACCTGCGGTTTTACCGGTTTTGCTCGGGGGTCATCCCCAAAAAATTTTAGAAATCCAGAGTGTTTTTATGAACAGATCGATGAATGTTGCTCCGCAGCTGAATGAGGAACAGAAGACGGCGATTCTCGAAACCGCAGGACGAAAAGTCGGCCTGACGATTTGCCGAATTGAAAATGAGATCGAGGAAAAAGATCTCAAAGGAGCAGGAAATGCGCCGGTTTATGGAGCATTCGTTACGCTGAAACGATTCCGTCAAGTCCGTGCCCAGAGCGGGTGCATGGGAGACTCCATGCCGCTTTGGGAAGCCCTCAACACGGCAGCTTACCGGGCTGCACTTGAAGACCTTCGATTCCCGCCTCTTGAAAATCATGAGATCCACGATCTCCAGGTCGAAGTCTGGGTCCTTTACAGTCCGGAACTCATTGGTTCCCGACCGGAAGAACGAATGAATTTCGTCGAGATCGGAAAGCATGGTCTGCTTGTCGTGCACGGCGAACACCGCGGTCTCCTTCTTCCCAACACGGCAGCGGAGAAAAAACTCAACGCACGGGGGTTCCTTGAAGAAGCCTGCCGAAAAGCGCATCTTCCCGCCAACGCATGGCAGGAAGACGAGACGATGGTCTTTCGTTTTCAGGGGCTGGTCTTTTCCGGCAATCTGAAAGACTATTTCCCGCAAGAGTTGGCTCACATTCTCCAGCCTCCGAAAGGTCCCGGACGCAAAGACCTCGCCCAATTGGCGGATCACTGCTATCGCAACATCATCAAGCAGTTTGAAAATCGCATTCCGGACTACTATCTTCCTGCCGCCTACGACGGCAAAATCAGCGGTGCGTGTCTGCGGGTCCGCCTGAATTCGCTCAGCGCGGACTGCGCACAGCTTCACCTGAATCACCCTCAGCCGCTCCAGGCGACACTCTTAGGTCTTTCCCAAAATGCCGCACTCGCCATGCGTCAGAATAAACTCCAGCCCGCAGATCTCCAGAAGACGTCTCTGTGCATTTTCTGGGATCCGAAAAACCTCGGCAATACGCAGACCGCGGACGTTTCCGGGCTGGACACGCGCCGATTCGGGATCCTCGCGCTCCGGTTTGGAAAGTGGATCCTCGGATACGCACCAGGAAAAGATCCGGTTTCTATCCTGGAAGACGTTCTGAAAAACTCCCGTTTCGACCGCGATGAATCGACGACCATCCTTTCCGTTCAGGTCGCGTGCACCGACATCGCATTCATGACCACGACCGTCCAGAAGCCGATGGTGAAAGACACGCCGCGTCCCGCGATCGCAGCAGGCGCTTTCTATCCCGCAGACGTTCGGGAAATGGAAACGATGCGCGACGGATTTTTCTCTTCTGAACCCGTTGAAAAGAAAACTTTCTCCGGAGCCGTCATTCCTCACGGCGGCTGGCCTTTTGCCGGGAAACTGCTTGCGCAGACTCTGGAAAAAATGGAGCTTCGAAATCGGATCCTGATTTTTGCGCCCAAATATCAGGCACTCGGAGTCGATTGGGGGGTCTGCCCCGACCCGCGCTGGAATCTTCCCGGGCGTCCCATGGAAGGCGACGTCAATCTGAGCCGCGCCATGGCTGAGGCCGTTGAGGCCTTCCAGCTCGATTCGCTTGCGCACAGCCGGGAACACGGCATCGAAGTCGTCCTGCCGTTCCTTTCGCATCTGGCCCCCGGCGCACACGTCGTCGGCACGGTCATGCAGGGAGGTGTTCAGAAACTGGAAAACGCGGCAAAACAGCTGGCGGCGTGGCTCCAGACTCTGCCGCAGTGTCCTACGCTTCTGGCTGCATCCGACCTGAGTCTCTATGCCGATCCGAAACAGTCGCCGCGTCTCGATGAGTCCATCGTGGAAACGATGGCCGCGCTGGATCCGGAAAAAATGCTGGCACTCGTTCAGGAAAAAAACGCGCCGCTGACCGGAGTTCTGCCGTGCGCATTCCTC
>CAZRGJ010000657.1:0-1953 GCA_964599445.1 uncultured Planctomycetaceae bacterium
ATTGGAATTTTTGTATCATCGCGTTGGGAAATTCGGTGTTTTTCGAGGTTGCCTGCGGTTATTCAGTTCCGGCCAGCGGTACGCGAGGGCTTTCTGTATGATTTCCGAGGTGAAATGATCTTTCAACGGAAATGCTGGTAATAATTCGGGAATTTTACCTTTCCAATTCTTCACGTTTTCCGGATTTGGCTTGCGGAAATACATTTCCTTTGTTGCTCGGCATTGGCCAATTGCCTGATTTACCAGGTTAGAATTGGCTTTCAGCGTACGTTTTTGGTCTTCAGAAAGCAGTGATAGGACCTCCTGATAGATTGCACGGTCGATCAGGCGTGCGCCAAGGTTCGAATCGCCGTAGTCGGCACTTTGGACACTGTATTCCTGCGCTTTTGAGACCACTGTCACGTCTGTCGTTGAAGACCCAAAGTCAAACACAACGATAAACTGTCCAGTCGGGACTTTAGTAAGGATATCTTGCCCTTCGTTTTGGTCATCTTTGTCATCATACCGCAAATTCAGGATCGCTGCGCGGGATTCCTTTTTCAGATCAATATGAACGGTTTTTTGGTGCTCTTTGTATTTCTGAAGAAAACGGCAGTTCTGAAGCATCTCCAGATAGTAACCGGCATCTTCCCGATTCCATTTTGTCGGATAACCGATATTGATGACGATCTCGTTATCCGTTGTCGGATCTTCAACACCAATATCCCGCATGAAGTTGCTATCCAAAAAGATGGCATCCATGAACGTGGCTACGTCCAGCTGCATCTTTTCCCGTTCTTCTTGTGCAAGTTTGGATGGACGCTTTTTAAAATTGACCATCAGTTCCTGTGCATCATTCTCCTCCAGTGCGTCTGTACCAATCACAACAATGCCGTCATTTCTACGTGCGTAGAAGGATGCTACTGGATGTTTTTCTACATCGGTGCCCGGCATGTTCATTTCAGTCGCTATGGATGCATTATTGAGTTTCGAAGCAAGCGTATCCCCGTCGCCAAGGTCAAAACCAATGATAATTGCCATTTTCAGTTTTCCTTTCTCTTTCTGATCAGTTCGTGTATTCTTCCATATCTGCTGCCGGTTTTGCCAAAATTCCGCGGCTGATGACATATTGATCTTTCCGAATACACGGCCTGTATAGCGTCGATTTGCTTGAGAAATCCTGATAAACATGGAATTCGCGGGTCGAAGATTCCAGCGTCAAGTCCGGCCAAATGACTGTATAGTCCCAGCTGCTCAGGAACTCTTCTATGTCTTGGCATTCTTTCTGGCACTTCGGGTTATCCAATCCGTGCAGATTCCCCAAGCACGTTTGAAAACGTGTCAAAACCGGGAGCGGCAGTTCCGGATCCTTCTGTACCACTGGTTCTTCCGGCTTAGGATTAAACTCCGCAAGGACCTCGTCGATCTGGGTCAGGATAGACCAGGAAGGACCGCAGAAACGGTCGTTGTCGATGATCTGAGGATAAAATTTGTCTTCATTTCTGTAGAAGAAATTATTCGCAAGTTTTTCAAGTTCCGACCAGTCCTCTATTGAGAACGAGAAATAGGACTTGAGGTGCTTGAGGATACTATTGAAACCTTTCTCCAGCAATCCTTTTTTTGATTCCGCGATTTTGATCGCGTCTTCGCATAATGCAACGCAGTCTTTCGGGGAAAGACTGAAAAATTGGATCTCTTTCTTCTGCTCCCGCAATGCAGCAAAAAAACTTATCCAGATCTTTTGGGCAAGGAGACGCTGTTTATACGTCAAATTTTTAGCGTACTCATTGTTTTGGGAATAGACATCTCCGATCAGGGAGTTCAGTTCGTTGAGCAGGATCGTCCACTCGATCCTTTTGTTAGAAGTTTTTTCTTTAAAATCTGACGCTGCTTTTGTAAATACCGATTCCAGATAGGGAAATCCGCCGGTGTTTGCCATATTGACCTCCATGAAGTTCAAGAAATAAGAAATAC
>CAZRGJ010000658.1:0-1950 GCA_964599445.1 uncultured Planctomycetaceae bacterium
TAATCCGCCGTCAGCCGCGGGGATGGTATTTTTTGTGGATCGACTTGAGGCGTTTACTGTCGACGTGCGTGTAGATCTGCGTCGTCATGATGTTCGCGTGCCCAAGCATTTCCTGCACCTGACGCAGATCCGCACCGTTCATCAGAAGGTGCGTCGCGAAACTGTGGCGGAGCGTGTGCGGACTGATGTCTGTCCGGATACCGCTTCGGACGGCATAGCGTTTGATCAGCTCCCAGATCCTGTGGCGGTCAAGCATCTGTCCGCTTCGTGAAAGAAAAAGAAACTCCGGTTCCGCACCGTACCGCATCCCGCGCTGAGCAAGAATGGGCCATTCCTCTTCCAGGTAATTCACCAGGGCCTCGGCAGCCTGATCGCCGATCGGTACGATACGCTGCTTGCTTCCTTTCCCCGTGCACTTGCAGAAATGCTCTTCAATGTGCACATCGCAGAGCTTCATCGTAGAAAGCTCCGAAACCCGGCATCCGGTAGCGTAGAGCATTTCCAGGATTGCCCGGTCACGCAGCCAGTTTCGGTCCGCTTCACACGGAGCCGCAAGAAGAAGCTCGACCTGCTGGGGCGTAAGGTACTTCGGGATCCTCTCCCACAGTTTCTGACTTCCGAGCAGTTCTACCTGACTGTCCGCAATGATCCCTTCCAGCTGAAGATACTTGAAGAAGATCCTCAGCGCGACGATATGCCGGGCCATCGTTGCGGGAGCGAGTTCCTGCTCATGCAGCCAGGTGACGTAAGCAGCAAAATTTGAGATCCTGAGGGTAAGGAGATCCATATCGCCGAGCCAAAGATAGAAACGTTCCAGATCCCGGCGATACGCCATGACCGAATTATGCGCAAGATGGCACTCACCGGAACAGTAGGCTAGAAAATTTTCCAGCCAGAGCCGCGGATCCTGCCGCACGACGAGCTTTCTGCGCCGGGAACTGCGTTTCAAAACCATCCCATCCGTCGCAAAAAGCCCCTCCGGATTCGCGAGCGGGTCCCTCTGCGGGACAGTTTCCACCGGCGTCTTTTTCTCTCGGCGTACAAAACGGGAATGTTCTCGGGGGTCCATGCGCAGTTCCTTCCGTCAGTCTAATTTTCCCAATGCGGCTTCAGTTCCTCGAACGGCGTGCCGGCCAAAGCCGCCTCAAAAATGCGGTCCAGACGAACAGGATCTTCTATCCGCGAGAGGACCGATACCTCCAAACCAGTAAACTGAAGAGGATAGAACGCCTTCAGAAGCGCAAGGACCGACTCACGTTTCGCACGAAGTTCTCCCTGTTCGATCCCCATACCGATTCCCTGTTCGATCCCCATGCCGATTCCCTGTTCGATCCCCATGCCGATTCCCTGCTCAACTCCCTGCTGATGAGCGAACGAAAGCCGGGCACGTTCATCTCGGGCACTTTTTTCGTAAGCGAATGCAAGTTCACGCATTTCAGTGTCTGAAACAGCTGCGTGCAGTTTATCGACAGCCGCATCAAGCCCTTCCGTATTCAGGACCATATTTTCCATTTCAGCCTCCGTTCTTTCATGGCAGTGCAGTAAAAAATCCAGCCAGTTGCGCAGGGAATGTTTTTCCAGTGCGTCTGCACCATGTTCTTTTTCATATTTTTTCAGGAAATGGACCCATTTGGAAGCAGTCAATTCCAGCGTATGAAGCTGAAAATCCCGAGTCAGGACAAAATTTGGATCCTTTTCCGCCGTAATGCTGAAAACATTGTGCATTTCTTCCAGCTCCCTGAAAAGCTGAAATCGGGTCAGCACGATGGAGATCGCCGGGCGAAGCCGATGGTAGTCTTCACCGGAAGCAAGCTGTCCGCTGTACATACGGCTCCAATAGTAAAGCATCCGGTTAATGAATGCTGTTTCTGCGTAGGTCTGGATCTCAATATCGAACGTCCGATGTTTTTAATCCGTGGCAGAAATATCTTTGTCTAATTTTTTGTCTAC
>CAZRGJ010000659.1:0-1946 GCA_964599445.1 uncultured Planctomycetaceae bacterium
TCGCCAATGCGCGCATCACGTCGAGCAGTTTCGCAAGAATGAGCCGGAAACTGTCGCGGATCAGGATCACGTCCGTATTGTCGGTCACGTAGCAGCTCGTCGCGCCCCAGTGAATGATCCCCTTCGCATTCGGACAGGCGTCGCCGTACGTGTGCACATGCGCCATGACGTCGTGACGCAGTTTCCGCTCGTACTGATCCGCCAGCGCGAAATCGATGTCATCCACATGCGCACGCAGCTCATTCAGCTGCTCTTCCGTAATGGGAAGCCCCATTTCCGCTTCCGCTTCCGCAAGCGCGACCCACAGCCGGCGCCATGTACTGAACTTTCGCTGTTCACTCCAGATCGCGCTCATTTCTTTCGAAGCGTAGCGCGAGATCAGCGGATTACGATATTCATTGCGATTGATTTCCATCTTGGCGATCCCTTCCGAACGGTTCTCTGATTCCCCGGGCATCCGAGGATGGAGGAAATTAAAGGAAAACGAAAAACGAACTAAAAAATTTAGTATACACCATTTCCAAAACTTTTCAAGGGGGCGGAGGTAGACAAAACACAAGAAAAGAGGAGAACCGCCGCTGGATCAGAAGTCCTGTCTTTCCGCAAAAAAGCCCGACAGGAAATGCCGGGCTTCTATTCAGAGATCAAATCGCAGTACACGGAATGGAGACTCACCATTCCATGACGGCGTCGATCGGATAGTGGTCCGACGGATAAATGTCTTTCTTCTCGCGGATGATCTTCGCGGATTTAACTTTCAGACCGCCGTACATCATGATGTAGTCGATCTTCGCACCATTCGGGCTGGCATTACCGTATGAATGATAGGTGCAGGCCGGGAATTCGTCGGGATTCGCGATGCGGAACGTGTCCGCCATCGGAAGCGGCGAGACTTTTTCTTCGCCCTGAACGTTGGTCTTTTTGCCGGTGAGGTAGCTGATCGACACGGAATTTTCTCCCGTATTGAAGTCGCCCGTCACGAAGACCGGCGCACTCTGGTCGGCACGCTTGGCGGCAAAGTCGGCAATCATGACGCTGGCGAGCTGGCGGGCTTTTTCACTTTTGTGGTCGAAGTGCGTGTTGATGAAATAGACGGAGCGGCCGGTGCGTTTTCCGTCCTTCAGTTCATGGAATTTTCCCCAGATGACCGTTCGCGGGCAGGCATTGTCCCACGTGATGGATTCCGGAACGTCCGGCGTGTCGGAGAGCCAGAAGACACCCTGTTCTTTCGCGTCGATCTCCCAGCGGTCCTTGCGCCACATGATCGGTGTCGATTCACCATCCATCGGCAACTTCGTACGCGAACGGACCAGCATACCGTACTCGGGAAGGTCTTTTTTAAGGTCTTCGACCTGATTCAGGTCCGCTCTCTTCGTCATGATGGCTTCCTGAACGCCGATCAGATCGTATCCGCCTTTGCGCATGATGTCCACGACCTGCGCCTTGCGGTGCTTCCACTCGTGCGGTTTGCCGACTTCGCCGTAGCTCATGCGGATGTTGAACGAGAGGATGCGGAGTTCCGAGTCATTCGCGACCGTATCCTGCGCAAACGCGGACGTTAAGGAAAGGCCCATCGTGACTAAAAGTGTGAAGATCGCGGAAAAAAGAATCGATTTTTTCATAAAAATTTCTCCTGAAAATACTCCTGAATGGATCCCTGGACGTTTTCTGTGCGTTTCCGGAGTGTCTCCATACGAAGGCGGGGATGGCAGGAAAACGGCAAGGATGGGAAATGGGGTAGGAAATGAGGGAGGAAAACAGAAACGGGAGCGCGGTGCCCTCAAATTTCCACGTTTTCCATAAACTGTCCTTCATTATACTCGAAGACCGAAAAAATTTCAAGTACTCCGGCAAAATTCTGAAGATTTTTTAGTTCCTTCGGCAATTACGTGCGCACTTAACGAAAAATCATCGGGGAGGATTCCGTGAATTCGGAGGGCGGCTAC
>CAZRGJ010000660.1:0-1925 GCA_964599445.1 uncultured Planctomycetaceae bacterium
AAGCACTGCCGGTTCGGGCATAAGATGAATATCGAGAGCTCCAAGCGCGGCTTTAAGCTCAGTTTCGTCCAGATCCGTCCGAATGTTCGCAGGGGCCACAAGTGCAGGACCGCGGACAAGACAGAGGACTTTTTCCGACGTTCCCGGTGCAATGGTCGTATTTGCCAGCGCAATGCAGGTAAACGTGTCATCGGTGACTTTCGCACCCGTCGCCTGAACGTAGGTCTCTCCGCAGGTCACGGCCATTTCCGTTCCTCCTTCCGGAACGCTCACGGTCATGGCTTCACGGCAGAACTTAAAATCGGCTTCCCACTTGAGAACATCCGAAATCAGCGGTTTCTTCTCAAAAACATTTGGCATTTTTCACCTCTATTTCTTCTTCTGGAATCTCGACTCCATCTCATCCGCAAGAGATCTTTCCCGGTCAAACTTATCAGGTCGGCCGAAAGAGATCCCCTGCATTCCGGTATGCTCCATGTAATCCTGCCGCATTCCAGCCTTGAGAATGGCACACGTCTCATTAAAATCACGGTTCGAGTTGCGTTTCAGACTGAACGAGATATGAGCATCCGAACAGAATCGCGCTTTCATCGCCTGCGACTGCGCCGCGGTAATGTAGCCGTCACGACGCATTCCGTCGATCTTCATCATGCGGTTTTCCTTCATCAGCTGGAAATCTGCGCCATTTCTGGAGAACCGCTTGCCTTTCTTTTTGCGGGACAGCTCTTTGGAATCCTCTTCCTCGTCGTCCTCGAATTCCGCGTCATCTTCGTCATCCTCGAACTCCGCGTCTTCCTCATCGTCTTCGTCTCCGCCGTTGTCAAAGGCTTTCTCTTCGTCTTCTTCGTCGTCGGAGAACTTTTTCGACTTTTTCTTTTTGGAACGGCGGCTCATTTCCTTTTCGTTCTCTTCTTCCTCATCAAATTCCTTTTCACGGTCTTCGATCTCTTCTTCCGAGAACTTCTTATTGCGTGCCATAGCTTCCTCCTTTTCAGTTTCACTTGCATTTTCAGTACCCTTGAGTTCACTGAATTTACGCCAAATCGACTTGTAAACATCAGACGGAGAGGTGAAATCATCCGTAAGCCCCATCTTTGCAATGAGGGCGTCCAGCGTGAATTCGTCAGCGAAATCATTTCTGGGCTTCTCTGATTTCCCTCTGGATCCTTCGTTCTCCTTCACGATGGAGAAGGAGACATCGGAGAACCCATCCATCCCAGGAACGACCGGATAGTCTGTAAATGCGACGTGCTCGAGGGCAAACCGATAGGAATCGCCGTCACCGTCAGTCGTTTCGACCGGCGCGTCGATGGAAACATCGGAATGCCGCAGAGCCTCTTTCGCCTCTTTGTCAATAAACTCGATGATACCCCAGAGCGACGTTCCGCCGTCGGCATTTGGCCGGGTCTCGAGATAAACGACACGTCCGCGTTTCGCTTCCGGATCGTGTGTGTGGCCGATGGGACACGGAACCTCGATGCCTTTGGCCTTTCGAGTATTGAATGAGTCTACCATGCGGGTAAAAAAAGCGTTGTCGATAACGTGCTTTTCACCATCCGCGACATAATCACCCGTCCGGCAGAGTTCCTTCCACATCATCAGCGACTTGTCGCCGTCTACCCCTTCCGGCAGACGAGAAAGCCGCTTTGTGCGCGGATTGCGCAGGTCAAATCGGATCGTTTTGGTCATTTCGCGTTTCTTCTCATCAAGTCTTTTGCTGCTCTTTCCCTGTCACTCTTCAATTGCGCATATATATTCGCGCTCCAATTTCTTGCATACCGCCTCGAAATCTTTAGCCGCTCGAATTGCAGATTCCAGATGAGATGCAATCTTTGTGATTTCCAGCGGAACACGAACGCCGCGCGAGCGCATAATTTCACCACGTCTCTGGAAGACAGACATGCCTGATTTGATGCTTGCAATAC
>CAZRGJ010000661.1:0-1925 GCA_964599445.1 uncultured Planctomycetaceae bacterium
GGTACTTTTCGAGGCATTTGTTCCATGCGGACGTCCAGTCGTTCGGGTCTTCTTTGTGCCAGACACGCAGATCCCGCACCATTTCAGCGTACTGCGAGTCGGCCGGGATCGCAGCAAGCCCTGCGTCGATCATCGTGTTCAGGTCGTCGGTGAAGAACGCCTCCGCGTACATAGCGCCCATGAAAACGCCGCCGTAGATACCATCTCCGTAGTTCATCAGACGCCCAAATTTCTCTCCCAGCGCGATCACCTGATTCGGCAGACCGGGCGAGATGAGGCCCGAATAATCCGCTTCGATCTGGTAGTCGATGTCGTTCGGACACCGATTGAATTTCGGATGGCCGGAATCCGGAGGAGCGATCCCCGCACGCAGATTATTGCGTCCCGCTTTGTTCGCGCACCAGAGCGAGTACCGGCTGTTCGCAAAATCGATCCCCGCCTGCCGGATGGAGCAGTCCAGACCGTACTGTTCCATCGTGCGGAGGAACGTCATTTCGACGTAAAGGTCATCCTGACCGAATGCATGGTTGATCTTCTCCGGCGTCCAGACAGGAACCTGAGCCTCCGGAATGATCCGGTCAACGAATTTGAATTCCGTCGGTGCGCCCCAGCAGACTCCGGCGATCTGCCCGACCCAGCCGGCTTTCATTTTGTCTCGGTACTCCTCGACGGAAAGACGGCGAAATCCATCTTCCTCCGCCCGGACATCCAAGACACAGATTCCCCACACGCAGACCGCACAGGTCCAAAAGATCCCGCAAACGCTCAAATATTCCAGAACTCGTTTCATTTTTTCTCCTTTCGGCAGGCAAACGGCAAGTAAGCTCAAACACTTTCTTTGATTTTACCCGCTTTCGCCATTTTCCGCAAGGGGGACTTCCTGAACGAATTTCTGCACGGTCTTTTTGAGCACAGTAAAGCGGAAAGGAGTTCGTGCCTTTTTTAACGCGCTTGGAATTCCTCCAAAGCTCCCCCAGTCCCCGGCCTCCACAGCTCAACGCTGAAAAATGGGCAGCGAGCCGTTTTCGAGCTGAAGAATGATGAGATTGTTCGCTGTCGTGTAGACGTTTCCGACGAACCCCTGAGACCAGCCTCCGGAAGAATCGGCTTCCCGGGCCAGTTTCAGTGCGATCTCGCGATAGTAGTTCTGCCATTCCTCGCCCCCTTCCCGGTACTTGACCTGCGCATAATAGAAGTGCGCATAGTGCCAGAATCCCATGGCCGAGCCGCTGATGTCGTCCAGGTTTTTCCGGCAGAAATTCATCATCGGCGGGACGTTTTCGTCATCGTATTCTCCGGCAGAATAAAGGCACGCGATCGCAGCGGCCGTGATCGCCGGACGTCCGGGCGGTCCGGAGGTGGAAGAGTAGAAGATCCCGCCGTCTACTCCGCGGCATCGGTGAATGTACGCGATCGCGCGCTCGATCGTGTCGGACGGGACCGGGATCCCGGCGTTTCGGCATGCACGTAATCCCTGGACCTGCGTGATGGTGGTGGAGCCTTCATCGAAATCTCCGCCGTCCTTCGCGCTGACGTATCCCCAGCCGCCCGCTTTCGTCTGCGCAAAAGCCGTGAATTCAACGGCCCGTTTCAGCGTGGAGATGAGCTCTTCACGGCGTTCCAGATCTTCCTCTTCCCCCAAAACCTGCGCCAAAGCCATCATCGCGTACCCGTGCCCATACGTGTACCGCTGGTCAGACTGTGAACCGATCAGACCATTTGCGCGGGACTGAGCCAGAAGAAAATCCACACCGCGGCGGACCTGAAGCGAATACTTTCCCTGCATGGTCGTGGACCCTTCCGACGTCAGCGCAATGACGGCCAATGCGGTCATCGCAGTCGGATACTCTCCGCCGTTTGCCGTCCATCGGCCGGAACGCGCCTGCTGCCCCGCCAGCCAGTCCAACCCCAACTGAATGCACTCC
>CAZRGJ010000662.1:0-1925 GCA_964599445.1 uncultured Planctomycetaceae bacterium
ATCTTCGTTTCGATGGAAACTTTCGCGGCTTCCACATTCGCGGAAGTCGCCAACGTTCCGAGCGTGGCCTCTTTTGCGAGTTCTGCAAGATCGGTCTTCTTCGCAACGGTGGAAAGATCCACATTCAGCGAAGTGTTCAGCTTGCCGAGGACGGCATCCTTCGCAGCTTCCACACCTTCGGAAGTCGCCAGCCCTGTGAGGTCCGCCTTCTTCGCAAGGTCTGCAAGTTCCGCAGACTTCGCAACGTCGGCAAGATTCACTTCCGGGATGCTTTCGATCTTCTGAACGATGATATCCTGTGCGGTTTCCACACTTTCCGAAGTCGCCAATCCTGCGAGGTCGGAAATCTTCGCGAGGTTTTCAATGTCAGAGACTTTCGCAAGTCCGGAGATGTCGATCATCGGGAATTCGGAAAGTGCACGAACTGCGGAAGTTTCAGCGGTTTCACTGTTTCCATAGTTCCACACCTTTTCCGCAATGTTATTTGCGGAAGGAAGATCACTTACGGAAGTTCGCAGGTCCCCAACCATGCCTTCCAGCTCATCTGTGTAACCCGAAATAGTATTCACATTGCCGGAGATGTTCGCAACAGCCGATTTGATCTCATCCGAAACAGTTTTAATATCCTGTGCAGTTACCGCAGTTGCCAGAGTGTCCATCTCGTCGAGAATGGCGTCCTTCGCAAGTGTTACTTCTTCCGACTTCGCAAGGTCTGCAAGGTCGGAAACTTTCGCAAGCTGTTCAAGTTCTGAGGACTTCGCAACGCCGGAAAGGTCGGAAACCTTCGCAAGGTCTGCAAGTTCGGCAGATTTCGCAAGCTGGGAAATGTCCACCATCGGGAACTGGGTAAGTTCACGCACTGCGGAAGTTTCCGAGGTATCATTTCCATAATTCCAAACTTCCTTCGCGATTTCGGCAACGTTGACATTTGCGGAAACTTCGCCTTCAATAGTAACTCCGTCTGCCTGTACAGTTCGGTAAGTGTACGATCCGCCGAAGTTCCACACCTTGGCAGGTGTACCATCCACAGCAGCTTTCACACTCTGGACGCTTTCCATCGTCGCAAGGTCGGCAACGTCGCTGATCTTCGCAACTTCGGAAAGATCAGCAGGCGGAATGTTTGCAATGCCTGTGAGGATGGCATCCTGCGCAGATGTAATTTCCGCAGAGGTTGCCAGTCCTTCAAACTGTGCACTCTTCGCAAGGTCTGCAAGTTCCGCGGACTTCGCGACTTCGGAAAGATCGACAGCCGAGATGGTTTTGATCCGTCCGAGGATCTCATCCTTCGCCGATGTCAGACCTGCGGAAGTAGCCAGCGTTCCGAGGGTCGCTTCCTTCGCAAGCTCTGCAAGGTCGGTCTTCTTCGCAACATTGTCAAGATTCACAGCCGGAATGTTTCCGATCTTCGTTTCGATGGAACCTCTGGCAGCTTCCACACCTTCGGAGGTGGCCAGCCCTGCGAACTGTCCAACTTCCTGAAGTGTTGCTTCCTTCGCGAGGTCTGCAAGTTCGTCAGACTTCGCAACTTCAGAGAGATCAACTTTCGGAATATTGGAGATTCCGGCGAGGACCGCGTCTCTGGCAGCTTCTACATCTGCGGAGGCTGCAAAACCTTCGGCGGTTTTACACTCTGCGAGGATGGATACCTTCGCAGCTTCCACGTCCGCAGCGGTTGCGAAACCTTCGGCAGTTTTACACCCTGCAAGGATGGCGTCTTTCGCGGCTTCCACACTTTCGGAAGTCGCCAATCCGGCGAGGTCTTCTTTCTCCGCAAGATTGGAAAGATCGGTCGGAATGGCATCCACGGCAGCTTTCACATCTGCCAGCGATGCACTCGTGGCGAGGTGTTCAACCTTGTCGGAGATGGAAACCAGCTAGGATCCCAAGGTTCCGGAAAGGGGAGAGTGGGGAGCAGAATTCCAGAC
>CAZRGJ010000663.1:0-1923 GCA_964599445.1 uncultured Planctomycetaceae bacterium
TCCTGCAGGAAGTGTGTGCCGAAGCGGAAGCGATTCTGGCAGGTGCCGCAAAATCCGTCTGGGAGGGATGGATGCACATGGTCTCACTCGGCTTCGCGACTCCGGAAGAATGCTGGTACGCCGGAAGCGGTGCTCCGCTGAAATTCCTGACCGGCAGGGAATTTGATCCGAAACTCACGCCAATGGTCTTCGTCGATCCGGAAGAGCCGTAGATCCGTCTGAAGTATTCCCGTACACTCCGCATGAACGGAATACACCAGGCCGGAACCCAATGCACACAGTCCAGCGCAATATGTGTCGGCCCCTTTTCGAAACCAACCGGATCGTTTTTGAAACTTCCGGATCCGCCGTAAAACGCACAGGATCCGGCAGTTTCTCTCACGGTTCCGCGGAGATTTTTTTCGCCAGTTCCTCCGCCGGCTCTTTTGAAGTCACGTACTGGAGAAATCCGCGGTACTGGAATGGGAAGGAAAGCGGATTTCCGTAAAGATCGGCTCCCTGCATACCAGCTGCGGAAGAATGGATCTTCGCGCGGACTCGGCGTTTTCCTGTGATCGCAGCAAAAGAGGTCCCATCTTTCTTCTGAAAAACGGCCGCGTAGAGATCCGGTGCCAATTCGACGTAACGGACGAACTGACTATCCTCGGCAAGCCAGGCAAACGCAGAAAAAGCGGCAAGCGACGTGTGCGGGTACCCATCGCCGGAAAGAAGAAGCTGGAATGAGGTCTTCATCAAATTCCGGTGGCCGTGGGCCGTGTAGAGGAAAACGCGCTTCACACCGCCCCCAAGAAGCGACAGCGTGTACCGAGTGACGTCGTCCGCAATAAGATGGCTTCGCTCCGTATTTTCCCACGGCAGAACGTGCCGGTAGATCCCCTGAAGTGCACTTCCGGGATCTCCGCCGTTACTCAGCGGACTTCCCTCTGACATGACGATCGGTTTCTGGATCGGACCGTACCTTTCCATCACCGGCGCGAAAGCGGACTGGAGATTTTCCAGATTCCCGTCTCCCGGATAGCCGAAAGTCTTCGGAATGTACTCATGGTAGTCCACCTCATCGCAAAAATCGTACCCGCCGCCATTCACGACCTGCTGCGTAAACCGGGCCGAGTTCCCATAGGTTCCGATCCCGGTGATCCAAATGTCCGGGTCTGCCCGTTTCGCACCACGGTAAGCCGCTTTCATGACCTCGGCATACGCACCTCCCTGATTTTCAAATTCGAGAAACTTTCCCTTTTCCGTATCGTATCCGCAGTGGAAAAATCCCCCGCCCCATGGCTCATTCCAGATGAACCAGTTTCGGATCTCTTTCTCGTAGTGTTTCACCATCGTGTAGGCGTAATTTTCAAAATCGGCGAGACATTCTTTCCTCGGCGCGGCAAAATGCTTGCGGTAGTGGTCCGGCTTGTACTCGGAATCCGCGTAGAAACTCGCCCAGGTCGGTGCCCCGACGAGCTGACCGTAGAGCATCATATGGTGCGCACGGTACGTTTGGATCTCTGCATCATGGAAAGTCCACTTCCCCTTTTCTTCTTCCACCGACGGCCACGAGCAGTAGCGGAAACCGCCGTCATGGAGCCGGATCCAGTTCAACCCGCCCGCCTTCAGGCCGACGAGAAGGCGAGAGATCGGTTCCTGATGGATCCCAAAAGGTGAGTCCGGCGCGTCCTGCCCCCAATAGCGGGGACGACGAAAGCGGCTGACGAGAAATTCTGCGGTCGGCGAGACCGCTTTTTCGCCGCGAAACACCTGAAGCTCAACACGGAACTGTCCCAGCGGCGTTTCCGGAAAAATCAGATACTCGAGCGTTCCGTCCAGCGCCTCCGGATGGATCTCCGGCAGCTTGCGCGTCTCGCCCCAGATGTTCGTGACCGCTCCGCGAAGCGTCAGTTCCGCCAGCGTTTCTTTCGATCCGGCGGCCTC
>CAZRGJ010000664.1:0-1918 GCA_964599445.1 uncultured Planctomycetaceae bacterium
CGCGCTGTATCGCCGAATAAAAAAGCGGCAAAAGTCACTCCGTGACTCTATTGCCTCACTCCAAAGAGAAAACACGAAATTCACGAAGTGATTTTAAAATCGGACTTCATTTTCGTGTTTTTTCGCACATTTCGCACATTCCGTGAATTTCGTGTCAGCCCCGTCCTGTCCTTTTCTTTTTTCCATGTACTTCTGCGGCTCTTGTGTTTTCCGTGGTGAGATCAGATCTGGATCGGTATGCACTTTTGGGAAGAGCCTGAAAAACTGACGTTCCGTTCTGGGTTCCGTTTGTACGGACTATGGCGGTCGTGCATGAAACACAGACATGAAATTCCGCAAAAACGTAAAAAAATCGCAAAAACCGCTTGCAATTTTCCAAATTCGGGGGAAAATAGAGAGACTTCCCATTCGTTTTCCGAAAAAATCAGGATCCATTTTTCAGAATTCCTAAAATCATGAAACAAAACGATTTCCGGACGCATTCCGCGACGTACTCCGCAAAGAAAACCCATCTCCGCACTATCGCGGCATTCCTCAGTTTTCTGGGGTTGGCCCTGACGTTTTCTTTCGGCTTCACGTCCTCCCTTTCCGCACAGGAAGACACTCTGCTTCTGCCGGGAAATTCCAAAGCAGAGCGTTTGATCTCGACAGTCCTTACGCCGGAGGGGATCCGGATCCTGAAAGTCGGCTACCCGTGCAGCCTGCATCCGTCAGCGTCGCTCGAAATTCGTCCTATTTCGGAAAAAGCGAAAAAAAATCCGGAAGACATCAATCCCGTTTTCTTTCAAAGCCGCTGGCTGGAACGCAAAGACCAGCTCGGCGACCTGCCTAAAGATGCGCTTTCCGACTGCTATCTTGGCGACGAGGACGACTTCCTGATGAAGACGCTCCATTTCGAGAATCCGACCGCCACGATGAACGTCCTGGGGTGGGTCAGCGTTCTTGGAAGACGTGAAACGGTCGTGCGTTTCCGTCTGGAAAACCGCGAAACGAAAGAAACCGACACGACGCTGATCTTTCCGCACGCAAGCCGAATCCAGGTCAGCGCGGCACCAACGAAGAAAGACCCGTTCAGTTCGTGCGCTTTTGGATTTGAGCTTCCTGGTCCGGAATTCGACCAGCCGTGCGATTTGATGGTCTGGATCCTGCGCGGCGAGAAGATCATGCACCAGGAAGTCGTGCACTGGGAAGGGCGCATGGAAAAACCCTACGAAGAAAAAGAGGTCCAGGTCCGACGCAGCTCACGTTCAAAGAAAGCGGAAAAAGAAAAAGACGACTTCTTTGACGATGAGGAGGAAGACGAAGAATTCTTCGATGAGGAAGAGGGCGAAGAAGAATTTGACGAAGGATCGAAAGAAGGGTCTGAGGAAGATTTTGAAGATGACGAAACGGACGAAGATCTGGAGGAAGATCCCGACGCCGGCTCGGAGGATGAAGAGTTGTTCGACGACGAGGAATGAAAGCACGGCACGAAATTTCCTTTTCGTGCCATTTTTATTGAAAAACGGAAGCTGACGGAAAAAATTCGGAGCCAATCCAGAGTTGCTTCGGAACTGCTTCGGAAATATTCAGGAGAATTTGGAGAAACGAAAACCATGCGCTTTCTGCATCTTGGCGACATCGTAGGCAAACCGCCGCGTGATCTCATCCGCAAGAAATTGGCGGCAGTCCGCGAGGAACTCCAGCTTGAGTTCGTGACGGCCAACGCGGAGAATTCTGCGGCCGGGTCGGGGATCAATCAGGCGATCTTCAATGAACTTCGGGCTGCGTGTGTCGATTGCCTCACGATGGGGGACCATACGCTCAAGCGTAAGGAAGCCATTTCCGTCCTGGAATCGGAATCCCGGATCGTCCGTCCCGCAAACTACCCGCCGGAAGCTCCCGGACGCGGATTCACCATCTTCGAGATCGGTATGGG
>CAZRGJ010000665.1:0-1913 GCA_964599445.1 uncultured Planctomycetaceae bacterium
ATCCGGCGTGTGAACGACAACAAATTCCTCGAAACACGCACTTACGATGCAGCCGGCAACCTTCGGACCGTGACGGATGCGCTCGGCGCGGTGACGTCCTACGCCTACGACACGGCAGGAAACCTCACCGCCGTGACCGCTGCGGACGGCACAAAAACGACTTACACGTACGACAAACTCGGCAGAGTCCTCACACAAACGGACGCGCTGGGCGGCGTGACCTCGTACACCTACGACGTTTACGGCAACCTTCTCACGACGACGGATGCGCTGGGCCGAACGACGGCGAACGGTTACGATCTGGCAGGTCAGCTCCTCACGACGACGGACGCGGAAGGAAATGTAACGTCGTACGTTTACGACACTCTAGGCCGTACAGTCTCCACGACGCTCCGGTCCGCAGACAGCCTTGAATCCGCGACATCGACAACTTCGTACACATACCAGACAATAGACGGCAAAAAATATCAAACCGTCACGCAGACCGACGCGCTCAATAATCAAACAGTCAGTCTGTACGACCTTGCCGGAAACCTGATCCGGACGACGGACGCAGCCGGTTCGCAGACGGTCTACACCTACGACACGGAAGGCCAGCTCCTCACGGCCACTGATGCGCTAAGTCACGTCACGTCCTATACTTACGACGCCTTCGGCAACGTCTCATCCATCACGCAGGCGGACGGAAGCACCTACCAATACCACTCCAACGCCGCCGGTCAGCTCCTCTCCCAAACCGACCCGGCCGGCACGGTAACGGTCTACACCTACGACGTCACGGGCCAGGTGTCAGAAACCCGCATTTTTTCACAAAAACCGCCTGTCGGTTCCTATCTCGAGTCCGCACAGGTATTTGACGGTATTGACGACTGTATTGTTCTCGGCAATCCGGAATCTCTGAATTTCACTGGCGAAATCACGTTTTCCGCGTGGATTCAGCTGAATACGGCCGAGGGAATGCAGGCGATCGTGGAACATGGATATACTCCAATCGGGAAGTCTTTTGGCGCGTCAACAATGGTTTGTACCAAGCCGGAAGCTGGATAGACGGCCAAAATTACTGTGTTGAAGCGGCAGTCGAGGATTCCGATATTGGAACGTGGGTACATCTTGTCGGCACATACGACGGTTCGAGCTGGAATCTGTACAAAAACGGTGTTTTATTGGCATCTTCGACCGCGGAGGCGGGAGCTGTACCAGTTTCAGCCAATTGGGTGATCGGCGCGACCGCGCAGGGAGACCGTTATTTTAACGGCGCGATTCGTGAGGTTGGGATTTGGGACGCTGCGTTAAATGCAGACGAAACTGCAATTTTGTACAATTGCGGATCGCCAGAAAGTACCGTTGTCAACACGTCGATTTACGATCCCGCCGGCCGTCTTCTCATCCAGCGTGACGCGGAGGGAAACGCGGTCAGCTATACATACGATTTAATGGGGCGCGTCCTTTCCCAGACCGATGCGCTTGGCAATCGGACCCTCTACACTTACGACGCACTCGGCCGTCTTCTCACGACGACCGATGCCCGCGGAACGGTCACACAAAACACTTACGATGCCGTTGGGAATCTCGTTTCGACGATCCAATATGACGACACCGAACCGCCGGAAGCCGTGGAAAACTGGCTTTCGGATCCCTTGGAATTCAATGGGTACAGCGATTCCGTGAGACTCGGAAATTCTTCAGACATCAATTTTGCTGGAGAAATTACGATTTCCGCGTGGGTAAAGTTTGATTCATCGTCTGGCTTGCAAACGATTATTGGACATGGAGCCTCAAATGACAGTGAAGTCTATCTTCGCCTGATACACGGCAACTATCAGTTTGGCTGCTGGCAAAATGGACAGGGAGACAGGCTGGCGTCGGCGGCGATTCCGGAGGAAGATTATGGTGTCTGGGTCCATCTTGCGGGC
>CAZRGJ010000666.1:0-1893 GCA_964599445.1 uncultured Planctomycetaceae bacterium
GTATGGCGAGCTACTCCGGCAAGACCATCAAATGGGATGACGCTGTGAAAAACGGCAAAGCCGACATGATCTACGAAGGCCACGACCAGCTCACCATGCAGAGCGAAGCTCCGGTCAAACCGCTTCCGGAAGATCAGATCGTCAATGGCGAAGTGTACGCCATCGCGAAACCGGGCGTCTGGCAGCCGTGGTGATCTGCATTCCATGATACAGCGGACCTTTGAGGTCTTCTGAGTGAGATCCAGCCCCTTTGAATGTGCGAGTCTGCGCATTTCAGAGGGGCTTTTTTGATGGAAATCTGATTTTTTTGCAGATTTTGGAATTCCAAATCTTGCGCAAAAAAACGGAATCTGGTATACTGAATACAAAAGAACGTTTCCTGGTCCCGCCTTCCCGATTTCAGGAGAAAATCCGATGAATTTTTCATGGCTTCAAAATATGCACTGGCTCGATTGGAGTATGCTTGCTCTGTTTTTTTTGACGCTCATTGCGATCGGAGTCTACTCGACACTGCGAGTCCGTGCCAGCGGCGACTATTTTGTCGGCGGCGGGAAACTTCCGTGGTGGATCGGCGGGATCTCGCATCACGTCGGCGGATACAGCGCAGTCGTCTTTACGGCCTGGGCAATGTACGCGTACCGGGACGGGTTTTCGCTTTACGTCTGGTGGGCACTTGGATTCGCAGTCTCGTGTGTCCTCTGTGGTCTGTTCATTGCTCCGCGATGGTCGGAAGTCCGCGAGAAATTTGGCGTTCAGTCTCCAACAGAGTACCTGACGGTCCGCTACGGAGTGAGTACGCAGCAGATCATCGTATGGAGCGGCGTTTTGCTGAAACTCCTTGACCTGGCGGGGAAAACCGTCGCCATGGCCCTCATTTTGAAAGGATTCGCGGGAGTTCCGCTCGCATACGGTGTTCTGGTCACCGGAATCGTCGGTCTCGTGTACAATACGCTGGGCGGTTTTTTTGCGAGCACGCGAAATGACGTTTTCCAGTTCCTCGTTCAGCTCATCGGTGGGATCCTGATGTTCGTCTACGTTTTTCTCGCGCTCACACAGCAGCACGGCCTCAACTACTGCACGATGTGGGATCACGAAGCACTCGCCGGGCACTTCACGCTGCTGAGTACGGAATGCAATCTGCTCTTTGCCGTCGGTTTCTGGCTCGCGATCTTCTTCGGATGCTCCGGCGGAAACTGGGGAGCAGGACTTCGTTTCATGGCGGCTCCCAGCGGTGCGCAGGCACGACGAAGCGCGATTTTCTCCGGATGCCTTTACTTCTTTTGGCCGCTGGTCATCTTCGCGCCGATGTGGGCGGCACCGATCCTTTTCCCCGGTCTCGAACAGAAAGAAATGAGTTCCGTCTACACGATGATGGCCAGAGAAATGCTTCCGGCCGGTTTCGTCGGGATCATTCTCGCCTCCATGTTCGCAGCCAGCATCTCCACGATCGCCGGCGACTGTAATGCGGCAGCCAGCGTCATTGCGCGCGATATTGCGCCGCGTTTTTCCCACCGTATTTTGACGGATGACGGCCAGACGCCGCTCTGGTTTGCTCGGACGGTCGCCTTCGTCTTTACCTCGCTGACGGTCCTCATTGCGTTCTACGGAGACGTTTTCGGCGGCGTAGTCGGACTCGTAGTGAAGTGGTTCTCCGGTCTGCTCGGCCCCATTTCCGTCCCGCTGATCCTGGGGCTTCTCCCTGCGTTCGACCGGTGCCGGACCGCGGCGGCAAACTGCTCCGTACTCGTCGGGATCGCCATCTTCCTCTCTCTGGAATTCGGCATCTATCCTGTCTGGGTCGAGGCGGAGGGGAGCTGGACGCTGGCAAAAACAAGCGCATCGATGGGGGCACTCCTTTTCTGGCCGGTCGTCAGCAGCCTCGTGGTCTTCTGT
>CAZRGJ010000667.1:0-1892 GCA_964599445.1 uncultured Planctomycetaceae bacterium
AAGATAGATTCTTCAAAATTTTGGCTCTCGCTCTTTTTTTGTCCTTACACAAGTTGAAAAATTTTTCTGTTTCCAATTTTACCAGATTTTCAAAAAGATTTAAAGGGGGGAAACACTCTGCACAAACGACAAACGCTCCGCAGAGCGCCTGTCGTTTATTTGCGGTCTTCCGAAAAAACTACCCCTGGATCGCGCGGACGATGTCGTCCACATCATTTTCGACCTTGACCGGATTATTCGCGAAATCGCACGTCGTGACGCCATGCGGACGGAGGACTTCGTCGAATTTCTGCTGGTCGCCGCAATGGTACGCGACGGTCGCGGTCGGATCCTTGAGCTGATGGCCCGTCAGGATGCAGACGACGCGGTCGCTCGGCGCGATGATCCCCTCTTCACGCAGAAGTTTCGTTCCCGCCACGCTCGCAGCACTGGCCGGCTCGCAGCCGAAACCGCAGGCACCGACCTGGGATTTCGCATCGAGGATCTGCTGGTCGGTCACTTTGCGCACGACGCCGTCGCACCATTCCAGCGCACGGAGGCATTTCTCAAGGTTGACCGGCCGATTGATCTCGATCGCGCTGGCGATCGTATTCGCACGGCGTCCTTCATCGTTCATCTGCTTAAAGAAAGCATTGATCTTCGCGCGGTCCGTGTTTCCGCCGTTCCAGCGGATATTTTCCTCATTGAAAACGCGCGTCAGCGTATCGGCCCCAGCCGCGTTAATGACAGCCAGCCGCGGAATGCGGTCGATCAGCCCCAGTTCGTAGAGTTCATGGAACGCTTTACCGAACGAACTGGAGTTTCCGAGGTTTCCGCCCGGGACGACGATCCAGTCCGGAACGTTCCAGCGAAGAGCTTCCAGAACACGCAGCATGATGGTCTTCTGGCCTTCCAGACGGAACGGGTTCACGCTGTTGACCAGATAAATGCCGAGTTTTTTCGAGACTTCCTTCACCCGCGCCATCGCATCGTCGAAATCGCCGTGGATCTGAAGCGTCTGCGCCCCGTAGTCGAGAGCCTGCGAGAGTTTCCCGTACGCGATCTTTCCGTCGCCAATAAAAATGACGGCCTTCATCGTCTGGAGGCAGGAACAGTAGAGAGCCAGCGAGGCACTCGTATTTCCCGTGGAAGCACACGCCGCCCGCGTCGCACCGACCATCCGTGCGTGCGTCGTCGCCGCGCACATCCCATTATCCTTGAACGACCCGGACGGGTTCATTCCCTCATACTGAAGGAAAAGATTCCCCTCATTCACGCCGGCATACTTCGCGACGCCCGAAGAATTCTGCAGAATGGTCTGTCCTTCCCCGACGGTCACGCATTTTTCCAGCTCGGTGAACGGAAGCAGGTCATGGAATTTCCAGACGCCGCTGAAACGCTGCGGCACATCGCGCATCGTCCAGTACTTTTCCAGATCCTTAAGCGACTTCGGAACGGAAAGTTTATCCCAATCATACCGAATATCCAGCAGATTCCCGCATTTGGGGCACGCAGTCAGGACTTCTTCAACACCGTACGTCGCGCCGCAGTTTGGATCGATACACTTCTGGAAAACATGCTCAGCCATTTTTTCGCCTTCCATGAAACAGATTTTTAAAACTTAAAAAACAAACAGGATCCTCCTTTTTGCATTCTACCAGAAAATAAAAAAAAGTTCAAGCCCCCCCACTTCACGGCCATTTCCCGACTGCCGAGTATTCAGGGGCTTTTTTCAGGAAACGACGACAGAATGGTTTCGTGCTTTTTGTGGACATCCATCCGCCACGGAGAATACTGAATCTCACAGAGGAACACAGAAAGGGCCACGATCCTCGGCAAGAGGACTGCGTGTCCCCCCATTCAGCCTCCCCTTTTGGAGTTTCTGTATTCAAGTCAAGGGGGTAAATTGTCAA
>CAZRGJ010000668.1:0-1890 GCA_964599445.1 uncultured Planctomycetaceae bacterium
CCTGCGAGTAGACTTCCATGGCCGACGCGGTGATTTTCGGGTCCGGAGAGTCCGTCATGAGGAGCTTTACCTGCGGGAGAAGCTCTTTCAGCCAAAAGTTCCGCACGATCTCAAGTGCCGCAAGCCGTTCCGTTTCTGAGGCCGTCCTGCTCTGGAGGAGTTTCTCGACGGCGGCCTGGACCTCTTCCGGTTTCAGCCGACAGATACTCTCAAGTGCCGTTTTCCGGAGCGTTTCGTCGTCTGCACCAAGCGCACAGACCAGCGTATCGAGTGCCCGGATATCTTTCAGACGGCCAAGTGCCGCGAGCAAAGGAACCTGCGGGACCGATGCGTTTCCGCGAAGAGCGAGCAGAGAGGGCGTGAGGCTTTTGCTTTCGGAAACTGCGAGTGCAGCGAGGAGCTTTTCCTGCCGTTCCGCCGGAAGGCTCGTGAGGGTCTGAAGCACCGTCCGAAAAAGCGCGTCCGGATCAGTCTGCGTCGGACCGGCCTGCGTCAGGACGATCTGGACGGTACGGAAGTCGGCGTCGTCAGGAGAGAACAAAAGACTCAGGAAGAGGCTGGCGTCACCGGTCAGGAGCAGTTCATGCTGAAGCGCGATCCGGGTCGTCGGGCCGTCGATCTTCGCCTTCCGAACGCTCCGGAAATACTCCGCCGCGGTTTTTGCGTCAGCCTGCGAACCGGACCTGGCGAGCTTTCCAGCTGCGGTAAAGATGCCGTCTGCCGCGGCACGCTGAATTGCCGGGTCGTCTTCTCCCAATGCGTTTTGAAGTACGAGAAGCCCCTCCGGTTCTCCGATCCTGCCGAGTGCCCGAAGCGCCGCCGTGCGGATCCGGACAGAATGGCATTCGCACGACGCGAGATCCGTGAGACGGGAGAGAGAGCCTGCGTCTTCCATCATGCCGAGCGAGGAGATCGCCCCCGCGACGCATTCTTCATGCGGGGATCCAAGCCCTTTTCGGAGCGTCGGAATTCCCGCACGGTCAGGGAGATTTTCCAATGCCGTCCGCGCTGCCGTATTGAGCTGGGGGTCAAAGAGCATTTTTTCCAGTTCCGCAAGTTGGGATACGTCACCAGACCGAACCGTCTCAAATGCGCGCAGGACGGAATCATGCATGGATCTCTGCGTTTCGGGAGAAAATTCCTGACTGAAGACGGACACCGGAGACAGAAAGAGGGAAAGCGCAAGCGGAAGGACGGTTTTTCGGTGCATAAAAGGCTCCTTTTGGGGTAAATTTTGGCAGGAAGATCGACACATTCACCCAGTATACCACATCCGCGCAAAATATTCCAGAGGGGAACCCTGAAAAATAAAAAAAGAGGCTCTTCCGGAATGAGCGTACCGATCCGGATCTGCTCTCAGTAGTGAAATTGGCACACCGTTTCCAGATGAACCGAAAAAAAGCACTCCCGCGAGAACAGGAGTGCTTTTTCATTTCAGCTCAATCGGTATGCCGCACGGATGCGGCGTCGGATCTACGCGAAGAAATCAATGTTCGCGCCGAAGAGAAGATCCAAAACCTGGGTTTCGGTGTTCTTCGCCTGTTCGCCGATTTCAGCGGCGGCTTCTTCCTTCACTTTTCCGTTTCCGCTCAGCGTGTTGATGTCTTTCACGACCGGGATCGGATCGGCTTCGTCAACTGCCAGCGGTTTGACCGTCACTTCTTCGCGATCGTCAGCGGCGATCTCGAAAACGCGGGCTTCCGGCATTTCCTGCATCACGAGCTTCACGCCGGCAGTCGGATTCTGATCGGTATCAGCATATGCCTCATCCGCACCAGAGACCGGAGACTGCATGAACGGACCGTTTTCTTTGGCGTCATCCGTGTATTCGATGACCGCATCGTACCAGACTTTACCCTCGTTGTGTTCGATCATCCACTGACGGTCGTT
>CAZRGJ010000669.1:0-1887 GCA_964599445.1 uncultured Planctomycetaceae bacterium
ACAAAAAGTACGATCCGGACATTACCCGCAGCTCCACGGCACTGAAACTTGAGCGTGCGATCCAGAACTACCGCAATCAGAAAGCGGAACTTGACCAGCTCTCCAAAATGTACGAAGCGGACGACCTGTGCGACGCGACGGAAGAGATCGTTCTTCAGCGTCAGAAGATCGTCGTTCAGGGAGCGGAACATGATATGAATCTGGCCAAGGCGCAAAATGTCTGGAGCCACAGAATGGTCCTTCCCCGCTTCGAGGAAGAACTTGACGACGAGTACCGGAAAGATATGGCGGCGATCGAAGCAGAAGTCGCCGGTCTGGAAATGACTCGCCGTGCGATCGAACTGGAACGGAAAAAAGCCGACCATCTCTACCAGGCCGCGATCCAGAAATTCAAGGATTTCCAGGAAGACGGCAAACTGTTTGAAATTCGCGCCGAGGAAGACGGAATGCTCCTTTACGGCTACTTCGAAAACGGCGACTGGGTAAACTGCACGAAGAACGTGTCGATCCTTCAGCCCGGCAAGACAATCGCGGCAGGCACACCGCTGTTCACGCTCGTGGACCCGGCCGCCCTTTATGTGGAACTCGATATTGCGGAAAATCTGTTCTCCAAAACAGCAGCCGATCAGAAGGGCTACTTTGTCGTCAACACCTACCCGGAAGTAGAGATCCCTCTGACCGTAACGGAAGTGGATCCGTTCACCGTTGGTCCGAAACGCCGGGGCAAGGCGAATATCGAAGTGCCGCAGAACATGAATATCCACCCCGGAATTCGCGGGAAAGTCGTGCTCGCCGCCATCCGCAAGACGGACGCCGTCATGGTTCCGGAAACCGCTCTGGAACGCGACGATGAAATGAAGCGTTTCGTTTACGTCACGGACGCGGAAGGCAAAAACCCGACCCGCCGCTATGTGAAGACCGGCTTCAAGCAGGATTCGAAAGTGGAGATCCGGGAAGGATTGGAAGTCGGAACGAAAGTCGTCGAAACGGCGGCAGAGGTGGAGTAGTTCATGAGAATTTCTTCCCTATCCCCAAAGCAGACCTTCCGTCTTTGGAATGGTTTCGCTGCGCTGCTCGTTCTGCCGGCATTTCTGCTGGCGGGCGGGCTGCTGACGGAGCGGAACGCGGTTTCGGCCGAAGAGGCAAAGACGGAAGCTCCTGCGGCTGAAAGTACTGCACCGGTCCAGAATGTACCCGACCTGGCAAAGAAGAATGAGGATCCGCTTTTCTACGTCGCCGAGCCGCACCCGATCGATCCGGTGAAACTGGAAGACCTGGACGCTGCCGTTCTGCGCGGGGTACAGTTCATCCTGAAAAATCAGAATAAAGACGGCTCCTGGGGACTTCCGCGCAACACGAAGCGTCTGAACATCTACGCGCCGGGAACGGCCCATGCCGGATACCGGGCAGGCACGACGGCTCTGGTGCTCGAATCGCTCCTCATGGTCGAGCGTTTCCTTCAGGAAGATCCGCAAACTTCCCCGGAACTCAAGTCCCTGCTCCCGGAGATCTCCGCGGCTGCAGACCGGTGCGAGGAGTGGATGTTCACCAGAATGCTCGAGCTGAAACGCAGCGCACCGGACGTCCTGTACAATAACTGGGGACACGCTTACGGAATGAGCGCGTACCGTCTCATGTATGAGCGGAAATTCCCGCAGAAACCGCTTTCGGAAGAAGAACTGGCCAAACGTCAGGAAAAGATCCGCGAGGCGGTCCGCTACCAGCTCCATATGCTCGTGACGTGCGAGTGCATGACGGGCGGATGGTGCTACTATGACGGGATCCACGACGGCGAATTTTCCTCCAAACGGCCAAACAATTCTACGATCGGTTTCGTGACCGGGACGGTACTCGTCGGAATGGCGGACGGACAGGTATGCGGAGTGG
>CAZRGJ010000670.1:0-697 GCA_964599445.1 uncultured Planctomycetaceae bacterium
GGAGGGGGACCGTCGAAGGCGGTGGAAGGGTTTCGGGCCTTTTTTTACGGACTTGAGGTTTCCAAAGAGTTCCCCCAACCATCACGTCTCACACTTTACTCTTTCCGAGCGGCTTGCGGGACGTAGGCATCCAGGACTTTTTCCGCATAGATCGGCGCAAACTGAGTCAGACGCTGGCGTCCGTCGATCATCGGCAGAGTCAGCATTTCGTGACCCACGAGCGGTTTCGCATACGCGACGAATTCGTCCGTCACGTCGCATCCGTCGGCTGTGATCCAGTCTTTCGGGAACGTGCGTTCGCTGTTCGCCACCACAGAAAGCGGTACTTTATCGTAGCGGACGTCGTAGATCGGCCCGGGATTGCGCAGAATGGTGCTCATGAATCCGCTTTCACCGGCCGCGGCAAGCGCACACGCTTTCTGTCCCAGGGCGAACGCTTCATCCAGGTCGGTCACAGAGGCGTACGCCATGCTGTGGCGCTGATCCGTTCCCGGGACGTTTCCGCGGGCGTTTCCTTTAACACAAAGACCTTTTTCGTTCAGGTAGTTCACGACCTTCTGTGCGACGGTCATCTGGGAGCTGCTGAAAGTCGTGTGGCCGAAGGAATCCTTCAGTTCACCGAGGGAGCCAACGTTGAATCCTTCACTGATGACCACAACGCAACGTCCGCATTCACGCAGTTTCGCGTTGACCTGTT
>CAZRGJ010000670.1:707-1887 GCA_964599445.1 uncultured Planctomycetaceae bacterium
TGAAGCTGTTCGAGCGAGCAGGGGGACTCTGCCATGTAGATCAGAAGCGGCATCTCGCGGTTCGGGTCGGCCAGACGGGCCGCGGCGGGAATGAAACCGATCTTGCGTCCCATTGCCTGCATAACGAGGACCGGGTCCGCCGGGCAGGATCCTTTATTTTCCTGGTTCGCGTACTGGACGGTGTGCATCCAGTACTTCGCGACGGAACCGTACCCGGGCGTGTGGTCCACGAGCTTGAATTCGCTGTCTCCGACGTCATTGTCGATCGTCTTCGGAACACCAACAGCCGTCAGATCCAGACCGCGGACCTTGGCCATTTCTGCGATTTTGTTCGCGGTATCCATCGAGTCGTTCCCCCCATTGTAGAGGAAGTAGCCGACGTTGTGCGCCTTGAAAACCTCGATGACGCGGTCAAAATCTTCCGTCTGCCATTCCTTCAGCTTGTACCGGCAGGTCCCGATCGAGCCGGCGACCGGCGTGTAGCGCAGAAGCGAGATTTCCTGCGGATCCTGAGCAGAAAGATCGATCAGATCTTCCGTCAAAACGCCTTCGATTCCATGAACCGCGCCGTAAACCGTTCCGATGTTCTCAAAACAGCGCGCAGCTTCCACGACGCCCTGAAGCGAACTGTTGATGACGCACGTCGGACCGCCGCTCTGAGCGACTACGAGATTTCTTGCCGCCATAAAATTCTCCTTCCCGACGGACATGTTCAGCCGTCCGGGACTAAAAAGGATCTGGATCTCAAAAAAATGTTCCGAAAGCCTGCGGAAGCTCTGCGTTTTGCCAAAATTTTGCGAAAATACACGCGGAACTCCTGAGTTTCATTCCATTATACTCAAAAACTTTGAAAAGAAAAGGACCCCCCAAAACGGAAAATGCCAAAAGACGCAAAATTTTAACGCCCATTCCGCTCCCTGTACCGAACACGGCAAATTCGATCCGTCGCTGAGAGTATTGAAATTCCCTAGAGGAACACAAAAAGCCTTCCCTTTAGTGGAGGGTGACCGCCAAAGATCGTGGACGGGTTTCGCGGCGTTTTTGACGGACTTGAGGTTTCCGAAACGCCCCCCCTTCAGACCTTCGGTCGAGGATACGTCCACGCTTTCAGCCACCTTTGATAGTGCGGCAAAGGTCACTTCGTGACTGCATTGCCGCACTTGTATAATACGAATTCAGA
>CAZRGJ010000671.1:0-1886 GCA_964599445.1 uncultured Planctomycetaceae bacterium
GAAATCGGATTCTGTGTATAATATGAGTATGGAAAGAAACGCAAATTGGAAGCGGGATCTGGTTTTTCAGCACACGCAGTCGGCCTCGTCTCCCGTTTCGATCCACATAAAAAATCGGAAATTTGAATGATCGAGAAAAATATGCCCCTGCCGGAGGGGGTTCCTTTGACTTCCCTGTTTGGGCTTCGTGACCGATTCCAGCGTCGGGTGAGCGATACGCTCGGTGTGCGGATCTGGGTACGCGGGAATGATGTTTATTTCAGCGGCGGGGATCAGGCTGTCGAAATGGCGGTGGAGCTGTTTCGTATAATGAAAGAAAAAATCATCAAGCGCGGCGAAGTTACGGACGACGACGTGCAGTGCCTGCTTTCCCAGGTCGTGGAGGATGAGATCGCGGACACCGTGGGACGCATCCCTCCGTTTGAAGTCATGAATGGACGCCGTTTTCGTCCCAGAACTGCGGGCCAGGCGCGGTATGTCAAGGCGATCATGGAGAATGAAGTCGTTTTCGGCATCGGACCTGCCGGAACGGGAAAGACGTACCTCGCGGTCGCGGCGGCGGTCGCGGCGATGAAAGCGGGAAAGATCAAGCGTCTGGTCCTCGTCCGTCCAGCGGTGGAAGCCGGGGAAAATCTCGGTTTTCTGCCCGGCGATCTGAAAGCGAAGATCGACCCGTACCTCCGCCCGATCTTCGACGCGCTGCGCGACATGATGGACCCGCTTCTTCTGCGCAGAATGACGGAAGAGGAAGTCATTGAGATGAGTCCGCTTGCGTATATGCGCGGACGAACGCTCAACGACGCATTCATTATTCTGGATGAGGCTCAGAACACGACCGTCTCACAGATGAAAATGTTCCTCACGCGTATGGGGAACAATTCGCGCGTCATTATTTCCGGCGACGTCACGCAGGTAGACCTTCCGCGCAACACGCCGAGCGGTCTGGTCGATGCGATCCGTCGGCTTGAGGGGATCCCCAATATCGCGGTCGTGGAAATGGGAGAGATGGACGTCGTTCGGCACGATCTGGTCCAGAAGATCATCCGCGCGTATGAGGAACCGGAAAAGATCCCGGAAAAACGCGATTCGTATTTTTCGTAAACGGAATTTGAGAGAGAAAAAAGTATGTCCACCGGAACTACCAGAACCAGATCCCAGCGCATGGCGACCCTCGCGGCCGGAAGTACGCCGTTTCATCGCGCGCTGATCCGATTGAGACAGAAATCCTTCATTTTCTGTGGTCTGATCTTTGCTCTGGCGTTTATCGCATTCGTCATCTCACTTGGAATCTGGAATCCGCCATTCCCCTACTATGAAGGAATGGCCATCAACCGCGATATTGTTGCGCGTGTCCCGTTCGTGACCATCGATGCAGCTGAAACGGAAAAGGAAAAGCTGCTCGCCGCAAATCGTGTTCCGTATGTCTACGTTCGAAATCGCGCACCAGAACTCCTTAAAGCGAACATCGATTCCATCTATCGCATCCTGGTCGAAGCATCGGCGGCAGAGTCCTTCGATCAGCTTTCGCCGGAACTCAAGCAGCAGTTCCTTGTGCCGGAGGATTCCGAAAATTCCGGGATCGAGACGGGAACGGGAAATATCTGGAAGTTTTTGAGGAAAAATCCGGCTCCGGAAGAAACTGAAGCCGCGGTTTCTGGATCTCCGCAGGCTGACGCGGTACTGGACGATTCTGGACAAACTGCCCGCCCCGCACCGAATCCGTTTTTTCTTTCCAAAGAAGCCGCCGACTCGGCCAAAGACGTGAACTTGCCCCAAAACGCCGACTCGGCCAAAGACGCTGACCCGGCCAAAGACGCTGACCCGGCCCAAAACGCTGACCCGGCCCAAAACGCTGACCCGGCCCAAAACGCTGACCCGGCCCAAAA
>CAZRGJ010000672.1:0-1885 GCA_964599445.1 uncultured Planctomycetaceae bacterium
ACCACCCCGTCAGACCTTCGGTCTGCCACCCCTCCTGTGAGGAGGGGCTTCTTGTATGCGCGTCCGCGCATTTGCCGGGAGTTTGTGCGGGTTTCGGCGACGGCGGCCTTTCAAAAGTCCCCGTACTTCCCAAACCACCTGGTCTTGCTTCGCGATCCACCCCTCCGGAGGAGGGGAATTTTTTTCAATGTTTAGAGGAACAGAAGGATGAGGCCGACCGGGATGAGGTAGAAGGCGAAGTAGCCGATGCAGCGTGTGCGGAGGATCTTCACCAGGAGCGAAAGGGAAAGCAGACTCACGATGAAGCAGACCGCGAACGCGACAGCGAGCGGGAGCAGGTTAAGGGAATCGCCGGGACCGTCTTTGAAGAGCTTCAGGATCTCCACCATGCTTGCGGCTCCCACGGCGGGGAGGACCAGGAGGAAGGAGAATGTTCCCGCATCCTGTCGTTTCAGACCGGCACCGAGTCCAGCCGTGATGGTCGATCCGCTCCGTGAAAGACCGGGTAGAATGGCGAGGGCCTGTACGCATCCGATCAGGAACGCACGCAGATACGAGAGCGTCTTGAGATTTCGGCGCAGACCGTTTTTCTGCATTTCGTGCGGATCCCGGCGGGACATTTTCTGCGCAAGGATCAGCAGGACGGCCGTCAGGAGCATCATGGCTCCGGTGAGTTGGACGCTGGTGCAGAGCGTCTCGAACGCTTCGTCAAAGAAGAGCTTGACCGTCACTCCGACGACTCCGACCGGAATCGTTCCGACGATCAGGAGCTTCAGCAGCCGCATATCGTTTCCCATCGCCATGCGCAGGACCGGACGCCAATAGTAGAAGAGGATCGCGAGCAGCGACGCAAAATGAAGCAGGATCGTGAGCGTCACCGGTTCCTCGGGCCGTCCCATTCCGGTCCGGGCAAAGATCTCGTTCAGGAGCGTCAGGTGTCCGGAGGAGCTGACGGGCAGAAATTCCGTAACTCCCTGAAGTACTGCCATTAAAATCATCTGAATGTACTCGATCATGGCTCAGAAACTCCTTTCTGATGGATCCCGAGGACCGCAGGCGGGTAGGGACGAATGTCCCACGGCCCCAGTGAGTCGAACGCGCTCCAGTCAAACGTCGTGTCGGATTCCACGACAAAAACGCTCTTTTCCGGTGCCTTTTCGTAAAGCGGCGTCAGGAGACCGAGCAGATCTTCCGTTCGTTCGTTGAAGAAATGGTACGGCGGCGAGCAGAAGACGAGCCATGGATGGTCTGTCGGGATCTCCGGATCCCGGCGGTACCAAAGGAAGACGTCGCCGGCCTGGACTTTCACGAGATCCCGGATCCCAAGCGAATCTGCGTTTTTCTGGATGATCTTCGCGGTCGGAAAATGCTGTTCGGTGAAGAAGCACCCACACGCCCCGCGGCTGACCGCTTCCAGACCCAGTGCGCCGGTCCCTCCGAAAAGGTCGAGAACATACGAACCGGGAACGTAGGAGTGGATCAGATTGAACGCAGCTTCGCGCACCCGATCTTTCATCGGACGCAGACGCCGGTCGCCGAGGTAGCTTAGTTTGCTTCCTCGGAACTTCCCGCCGATGATTCGCAGACCGACCGGATCGACTTCCATCGAGTAGGATCCGACGTTTTTTCCGGCCTTTCGCGGACCGCCGGATCGATCGGAGGCTGAACGGGAAGTTTCGGAACGGTGCGGGACGAATTGTGCTTTGCGCGGATTGGGACGTGCCATGAGGCGATTCTCCTTTTTTGAAACATGAAATCTTCCATTTTATCTTACACAAAATTTCAATTTAGGGAAGGGCAAACCGATAAAAAGTCCGCGAAATTTCCGTTTTTTTCAAAATTTCTCCTTTTTTCTGAAGCTCGTTTAAAGTCCTTTGCACGGTTG
>CAZRGJ010000673.1:0-1876 GCA_964599445.1 uncultured Planctomycetaceae bacterium
ACACATTCCTCCGAATCCCAGTCGGAAACCAGACAGTCCACTCATGTTCCCGGATTTTCCCTGGAATGGTCCGTCATGGATTACGTCCACAGCTTCTTTGAAAAAAAGGAGCGAAAATCCGCATTCATCCTCATTTACGCAGCATTTGCCGTAACTTTTTGGGCCTACCTGCCGTACTCGGAGCGTCTGTTCACGCTCCAGGAAGACGGCTCGGCCGCCATGACGCAGCTGGTTGAAAACGGGAGTTCGCTCACGACGGCAGAACGGCTCTGGAATCTTTTCCAGACTTCACCGCAGATCTGGGGAGCGTTCCTCCTTTTTGGGCTCATTCCCATGGGGATCGTCCGATTTCTCTTCCGTGAAAGACTCGCAGATTACGGTCTGGCACTCGGAAGATGGCGAAAAACGAGAAATCTGATCCTGGGGATCGTCCCGCTTTTCATCCTCACCGTCTGGCTCGCAGGTCCGGATCCGTCCTACCTGAAAACCTACCCCTATTCGCCCTGGCTCCTCGGCGGCTTTACTTCATTCGCTGACGGCTGGCCGTTCTTGTGTGCGTATTTCGGGATCTACCTGGTTTTCTACTATCTGAGCTGGGAATTTTTCTTTCGCGGCTTCGTGCAGATCGGTACGGAATCGACCGTCGGATATGCAAACGCCGTCCTGCTCGGTACCCTCATTTCGACTATGGCACATTTTGGTCCGCACGCTTTCCTCGAGACACTTGGCGCGATCGCAGGCGGGATCCTCTGGGGCTTTTTCGTATACCGCACACGTTCCATTTACGCAGGGTGGCTGACCCACGCGACCCTCGGCATCATGCTGGATCTGATCCTCCTGAACGGTTTCATGCCCCGCTGAAATCCAGGTACTGCGAAACGGCAAGTCCCTGCCCTGATTTCGTTGGCACACACAAAAAAAGAGCTTCTCCCGCAAATGGAGAAACTCTTTTTTTCATTTGATCATCCGCGCTTCCTGAAAGCCATTCCGAATGGAATGAAAACTCACTTCAGAAAACGGAAGAACCCCGCTCTTAGAGTTCCTTGATCATGATGTTGCGCCAGCGAATTTCACCGCCGTGAGTCTGGAGCTGGATCGGACCAACTTCCGGCATATCTTTGCTGCGGTCCCAGGTGTACTCCATGACGGTATCTTTGACGGTCTGTTTTCCGTTGAGCCAGACGTTCACGACGTTGCCGCGGATGATGATGCGGACCGAGTTCCATTCACCGAACGGTTTGTCGGCGAATTCCAGCGGGAAACGCGCATTCTGTTTGTTGTTCCAAAGTGCTCCGGAACCTTTATCCGCGCCGATGCCCCATTTGCCGCCTTCTTTGCGCGTGTCCCAGATCTGGACCTGCGGATTTCCGCGAAGATAGATGCCGCTGTCCGCCATCGGGACCGTTTTGTACTCGAGACGCAGTTCAAAATCGCGATAGAATTTTTCGGTCGAAGCATACGGACCATTGCCGTCGTTGACCAGTTCCCCATTTTCGATCGTCCAGTGGGCGTCGTATTCCGCCTGATTGTCCGCGTAGAACTTCGCGCGTTCTTCATCCGTCATCTCAAGAAGCGCGTAGGGACGGAAATCGCGTTTGCACGGTTTCCAGCCCGTCATGTCCGTACCGTTGAAAAGCGGAACGAAACCATCGTCGCTCTGCGCAAAAACCGGCAGGAACGTGAAGACGGTCAACAGAAAAATGACCGAGGTGAATGCTTTTTTCATGATTTTCTCCTTCAAACAGGGAGGCAGGAAGTAAATGGATGGGGTTTCGGAAATCTCTGAGATCCAAAACGCAAAACGGAAGATCTCTCAAATTTTTCTGAAATTGGGAGACCCATTAAAAATATTCTAGCAAAACTTCCGCGAAATGCA
>CAZRGJ010000674.1:0-1089 GCA_964599445.1 uncultured Planctomycetaceae bacterium
AAGTAGCTCAGACGCACATCGTCACGCAGCATTTTCGCCAAAACCGGAACGACTGCCTCATCGCCGATGACCGCAAGACGGCGGCACGCGATCCCTTTCATGAAAATGTCGTCTTCCGACGCACCCGGCTGCTGGATCGTTTCGAGCAGGACCGTCTGATCCGCAGTGTTCAGGATCGCGTTCTTTTTTTCCTCATTGACCGCCGCGGAAACGTTCAGTGCCGAAAAAACGGCAGCAAAAAGCACTAAAATGGAAAGGTGGGTAAACTTTTTCATATTTTTGACTCCATGGAGTTTGATTTTAAATGGATGGAATGAAATTTTCCCGTTGAAAAACGCGAAACTTAGAAACTGTACGGAGCACGCAGTGCACGGCTCTTCATCCGATTCGCGTCTTCGTCATTCAAAAAGACCTCCTTCACGGGGTCAAATTCAACCGTACGGCCAAGCTGCCATGCGATGTACGCGCAGTGCGAGGCGATGTGCGACTGGGCGGCGACGTTGACGTTCGCGGATGGATTCCGGCGCGTTTTGACGCATTCGCAGAATTCCTCAATGTGCGTGTCCGGAGAGGTTCCCGGCATTCCGAAGTACTTCAGTTCGCCGCGCAGAGCGTCCGAAGAGACTGCCATACGCCCGCTGTCGCCAGTCTCGACCCAGCCTTCTTCGCCGACGTATCGGGCCGAGCAGGTTCCCAGACCGAGCCACCCGGAGGAACGCATGACCAGCTTCAGACCGTCCGCGTACCATGCGTAGACTTCGCCGCCTTTGGAGCCGTCTGCATTGAACTGCGGCGTGTACTTGACCGGCGCAGTATCGTCTTTCTGTGCCGCCCACTGGCAGAGGTCCACCGTATGGGACCCCCATTCCAGAATTCCTCCGCCGTGGAAATCGAAGTGTCCGCGCCATCCGCCGCTAACGTAGCGCGAATTGTACGGACGCCACGGGCACGGTCCCAGCCAGAGATTCCAGTCAACATCGTCCTGCGCCGGTTCTGGTTCTGCCGGAAGCCAATCGTGGGAGGTCGCCGGCCAGAGCGTGTTGGCGTGCACTTCCGTCAGTTTCCCAAGTTTCCCGCTTGCCGCGATCT
>CAZRGJ010000674.1:1099-1869 GCA_964599445.1 uncultured Planctomycetaceae bacterium
GGAAGTTCCCGATATTTCGCCGCTGCGTGCCCGCCTGGTAAATGATGCCGTAGCGGTTCACGGCCTTTTCAAGCGCACGGCTTTCATCGATGGTCAGCGAGAGCGGTTTTTCGCAGTAGACGTCTTTTCCATACTTTGCCGCGGTGATCGACGCCATGGAATGCCAGCGGTCCCCCGTCGCGATGAGGACTGCGTCAATGTCGTCGCGGACGAGCATCTCGTGCATGTCGCGGTACATTCCGCACGCCGTGTCGCCGTACTTTTTATCCGTCATGTTTTTAATCGCGAGACGCTGCTTCTTCTGAATGTCGCAGATCGCGACGAACTGGATGTCCTCACGGCCCATGAAAACCTGCAGATCTACCAGACCGCGGTGCTGAATACCGATGGCTCCCAGTACGATTTTGTTGCTCGGAGCGACGGAACCATCCAGACCAAGGACTTTACCGGGAAGAACGGAGGGGGAAACCGCAGCGACACTGGCCAATGCCGCAGTCTTCAGAAACTCACGGCGTTTTACGGAATGCGTAGACATGAAAAACTCCTTTTTCTTTGGATCATGGTGGGAAAGGCGAAAATTTGGATCTTTTCGCTCACATACTTTTCATTTTACTCAATGAGTGCTTTTTTTCAAGGTCTGAAGATGCTTTTTTTGAGAAATTTTCCAAATTTTCGTCTTCGGAGAATGGGAAACTGCCATTTTCCCGAATTTGAACCACCCCGTTCCCGTTGGTCACGGTACGGACGCGCATACAAAAAGTGCCTCCTTT
>CAZRGJ010000675.1:0-566 GCA_964599445.1 uncultured Planctomycetaceae bacterium
GGAACACGATGTCCAGAAAGTCAATGGATTCTGCGCCAAGATCGCCAACCAGCGTGGCTTCTTCGGTCACTTCATCTTCATCAACACTCAGCGCGTCACAAAGCGTAGCCTGAACCTTTTCGAAAATTTCCGGATCAATTGCCATATTAGTTCTCCAAATGACATTATCTAAAACCAAACCGCGAAACAATAAACGCTCAAAACGAATTATTTTCCACAGTACAAATTATATAAACTACCGTATTATTCCTTTTATCGGCACATTTCTGCCAAAAATCCACTATTTTTGAGGCGCGATCAGCTCATAAACCTTTTTGAGTTCTTCAATTACCGCGGCATCTTTCCAGGCAAGTGAAGAATTGTCGCGGCCAATGCCATGGTGCGTAAGAACAAGACGCGCGGAAAGTGCCTGCACATCGTCCAGCCAGCCCTGGGCTTTCACCTTGACTTCACCGGCTTCACGACTCAGGATCTCGATGCGGAGCGTCAGCGTCTGTCCCGGCTGAACGAAATGATTGTATTTCACATTTCGCGCTTCTTTCAGAGAGATGATGCTGTCGGCGTAA
>CAZRGJ010000675.1:576-1865 GCA_964599445.1 uncultured Planctomycetaceae bacterium
GACTGCGTCATCGCCTCAAGCATCAAAACTCCCGGCATTACCGGAAATCCCGGAAAATGATCCGCGAGATATTCTTCCGCAAGAGTCAGGTTCTTCTTCGTGACGATATATTCTCCCGGAACACATTCAAGGATCCGGTCAATCAGTATGAATCGCATAACTTTATCCCGATTATGAAATGCCTGCCTGCCAAAAAATCCAGTATAGCAGATTTTGATTATTTTTCAAGCATCAGGCACCTGTTTTCATAAAATTTTTTCCTGAATCGGCCATTTCTCACGGCCGACTTTAGTTTTTAAATGAATTTTGTGGAATTTTACCGTTGATCCAAGTGGAGACCCGACCGGAAAACTCACATTTTGCCGCGGCGGCGAGAACCATTCTCTCCGGCATCTTTTCCGGATCCGCGTTCTTCACCAAACGATTCTCCACCGGAATTCCGCTCCGGACGGCCTCCTTTTCTGAAATTCTGACGGCGTTCCGGGATGCTCAGTTCCGAAAGGGGCACCAGTTTACGGAAACGGTCGTCTGTTTCGATATAGACCTGCTGAGCCAGGATCTCATATCCGACCACTTTCGCAGGCACACCGTCATGCAGGACACGCATTCCGATGGCCGGAAGACGCGAAAGGAATTCCTCGTATACCGGATACTCGTACCGAAGACAGCACTTCAATCGGCCACATCGCCCGGAGATCTTCGACGGATCCAGCGTCGCCTTCTGCAGTTTCGCCATTTTCATCGAAACCGGCGGCATTTCGCGCAGGTAAGTATTGCAGCAGCACTCCTTCCCGCAGTCTCCGTAATCCGCAAGGAGCTTTGCCTCGTCCCGCACACCGATCTGCCGCATTTCGATCCGTGTCTGAAATTCCGTCGCCAAAACCTTCACCAGCTCTCGAAAATCGACCCGTCCGTCCGCCAGATAGTAAATGACGATACGCTCTCCGCCGAAAATATGCTCAATATCGACCAGGTGCATATTCAGCCCAAGCCGTTCGATACACTTCAGACACGTGCGGAATTCGTCCGTTTCATGATAGTGGATCCGGGAAAACTCCCGTGCATCGTCATTCGTCATGGTACGAAGGATCGACCCGGTCACGATGTCCGGCGGAAACTGTGCACGGTCCTTTTCCGTCACTTCACACAAAATCTGCGCGATCTCAAGCCCTCTGTCCGAACGAATCACGACATACACTTCCCGACGAAAATCCTGTTTTGCATTATGCCAGGAAAAAATACCATGAAAACGCATGGATCCGTAACGAACAAAATAGTCAGCCATACAT
>CAZRGJ010000676.1:0-1858 GCA_964599445.1 uncultured Planctomycetaceae bacterium
AATGCTTTTTGTTGGGTAATCTTTTGTAAAAAACGTGGTTTTTCGAGGTTGCCCACACATAATTCCGGCACCATTTGTTGGTGCTGTATTCCTGCTGATAGCCGTGTTTAGAATCGAGGCCGTACCGCAAAAAGTAAAAATTCCTCCGTGGATATTTTCGATAACTTCGCTGTTTGAGACTGTTAATGTACCATGCTCGTTATGGATTCCAACGGCAAAATTATTGCTTATCGCGCAATCCGTAATGGTAAGTACCCCGCCATAATTGTAGATCACACCGCCGGAATCACCGCCGCATTGAGTGACTACAGTGCGAAGAAGCGAAAGTTCGCTATTGATATTGTGGACGGCGTCGCCGGAATTGCCGTCAGTATCTATTTTCTCGATTCGAGAATCAATGACAGTAACGTTATTTCCGTTGTTGATGTAAAGTCCGCGCCCCATACCGTTGGTCAGCGTCAGAGCTTCCAAGGTCACACTGCCGACATTTTTTTCGATATTGAGGAGGTTCGTTATCCCCATGCCGTCGATGGCCGTCTTGTTTTCCGGAGAGGTGCCGGAGAGGGTCAGCTCTTTGTCGATAGTCAGAATGGAATAGAGTTCGACCCGATTCCCGGCGACATCAAATGTGATCGTATCGCCGTTTTCCGCGTACGCGACCGCCTCACGGAGAGAGATCCTGCCATCGTAAGCATCAATGATGTCTTTTTCCGTTGTTACGACCGTAGAGGCTGTTTCCTGAGTGCCGACGTACTCCGGCTGAGTGAATTCATACGCTCCCATATCAACATGGCGTCCCAGAAGACGTGCCGCGCCGTCCGCGTCCGTCTCGGGGAGAGTCAGCAGGTCATTTCCCACATCGATCGCGACGGAATCAGCCGCAAGGCGGTAATCGCCATTGGGCGCGTCTGCGAAACCTGCCGAGACCGGCGACTCTGCCGTACCGATAAGTGAACCGCCATGGAAAAAGTCCGTTCCCGTCCGATGCTCCGCGCGTGAAACCAGCGAGTTCGTCAGCATCGCACGGGCACTGTCCACCTGCGAAGTCCAAATATCCCGACCGTCAGCCGATTCCGTCCCATTGTCCGCGACGATGGTGTTGTAGACGTAGAGCAGACTGTCATTCCACACACCGCCGCCCGTTTCAGCAAGGTTGCCGGCGATCGTAGAGTGAGTGATTTTTGATTCCCGGTTCTCGAAAATATAGATCCCGCCGCCAACATTCGCCTGGTTGCCAGCAATGACGGAATTCTCGAGCTTAAACAGGAACGCCTCGGAAGTACAGATCCCGCCGCCCCATGTGGAAGTCCCAATGTCTGCGATCCTCCGGAAGTCCCGAGCTTTCCATCTGTCAGATTTTCCGTGACGGTATCACCCGCAGTCGTCAAACTTCCTTCATTACAGATCCCGCCGCCGTAAGCACCGATTTCCTCTGAAAAAGTTTGATTTTCATACCGTGCGATATTTTCTGCGACCTTCGAATCCGTGAGCGTCATATTTCCGTCATTGTAGATCCCGCCGCCGTAAACATAAGAAGAAAGCTCTTCTTCCCCGGTGATTTTGCAGGAGGCGATGTTGCTCACGATCTCGCAATCCAGAATTTCCGCATACCCTTTATTGTAGATCCCGCCGCCAATGTTACTTGCGGTGTTGTTCCGAATCTCACTGTCAGTAATGATCAGTGAGCCGTCCGCGGAAATGCTCCCGCCGCTTTCTGCCGAGTTTTCACTGAAGACGGAGTTTATGATCGTACATTTTCCTCGGGTACAGCAGATCGCTCCGCCGTTTTTCGCAGCAGAATTGCCGCAGAACACGCTGTCCACGATCGTAATACCATTCCCCTGACTGAAAATAGCCC
>CAZRGJ010000677.1:0-1855 GCA_964599445.1 uncultured Planctomycetaceae bacterium
CTGAAAGTGCGAACATCTTCCCTTTTCAGGGCGGATGCAGGAGGTGAGACGGGCGGAGGCGAGATAAATTCCGCGTTCGTGCCCTGCAAGCCAATATCCAGCTTCAGCTGCTGACGGTCACGGTCGGCCCAGCTGAAAAAGTCACGGAGAATATTTTCCGCAGAACTTCCGCGCGGCCAGAAATATGAAAGTCCGCCGGGATTCGGCTGAAACGTCTTCTCCAAAGGCGCACCGGTATTCCAGACCTCAGAAAGCTCCTCAAATTCCGGGACCGGGAGCGGCACCGCAGCCCCTGCGAGCCTTTCAAAGGCCGGCTGACGAAAGAAAGAGAGAACCGCCGGATCGATCTCTTCATTTCTCTTAAACCATCCGGTCAGAATAACGTACCGTCCCGGCCTTCCATGCAGATCTCTCCCGCCGTTGAAGAACCGGTACACGACCCGCCATCCCTTCCACAGAACCGCTCCGCCCCAAACCTTCTCCCGGCTCAGGTCGTTCGGCCTTTCAGGAAGATTCTTACACAGAACGTCAAAATACAGCTCCTCAAGCAGCGCCAGCGGCACCGTATCCGCGTTCCAGTTCCAGTAACTCCCCGACGCTGTACGACAGGAAGGATCGTAAAGTGCAAAATGGATGTTCATTGGTAAGCGTCTTTCGTCTACAAAAAAATGCGATCATTCAATTATCGCGGGAATTGCCTCCCATGCGGATCTCCTTGTGGGAAGCACATGAGCACAGCCGCGACGAATGGTAATAGCCCCCCATCGCAGTGATCCCGCCTGCGAATTGCTTTATTTCCACCACGAACCTCTCCACTCACCAAAATATTGGAATATCAGTATTAGAGCCCCGTAAGTGAAAATCATTGGTATGATAACTGCAGGAGTTTCGCAGAGCGCTAACAAGATGAACAGAAACACTCCAAAGGCAACCAATCCCACAAAAAAACAGTCACAACCAACTTTCTTTGCACACACTATTCTTTTTTTCCATTTCTCTATTCTTCCCCTCTCTTCCCTCTCTTTTTGCAGCATGGTCTTGACATTGCATCCGATCCAGTCTGCAAGCTCCTTCACGCCTTCAGAGCTGAAATTGGGGGCAGGAACGCGCACGAAATTGCCGTCGTCCATCTGGCGCACTTCCGTATCCTTCACGGCGGAGACACTGAAAAGTTTATAATTATTGCTGTTTTGGAGGTACAAATTGTGAATATAAACCAGCTTTTCACTGAGGAAGTTTGCCAAACAGCCGAACTCCTCGATATAGCCCTGATACTGGTCCATCTGGGTAAATACCAATGCGGCCTTTTGACCGTTTTGCGTGAGTGACTGCAATGCTCCAAACAGCGCAGCCTGATTGTCCGCGGTATTATTCCCCACGTAATCCTTGATATTCATGACGAGCAAAATGATGGAAGCGTTCCGAAGATAGTTGACGTGAGACCGAAAGTGCTCCTGAAAATGATCCAACGGCTTGTCTTTACTAAAGATCTGACGCAAGTCCTGTCCGGCAGCATCGACAAGCTGAAGCGGCACCTTGGAAGTACTATTATTTTCACGGATCTGCAGGTTCCATTTCAGCTTGATTCTTTGCCCCGGCGGTGTACTGGGCGGCCAATCACCGCCCTGCAGGGTTTGCCACGTTTTCTGAATGTGTTCGACCACAACAGGTCCGTCCGGTTCGAGATAATATCTACCCGCAATGGAAGATAAGGATTGGGCCAACACAGTCATCAGAACCGTTTTTCCTGACCCTTCCAAACCAACGACTGCAACACTGGAATTCGCCATGATATTTTCCTTCTTTCTATTTTAATCGTTTGTTAAACGCTTGTTGATTTCCTGTTTTAATGCAC
>CAZRGJ010000678.1:0-1852 GCA_964599445.1 uncultured Planctomycetaceae bacterium
GCCTGAAGATCCTCAATATCCATCAAGCCCGGTACGCACTTGTCGGATGAGCCTTCTTTGCGGACTTGAGGTTTCTAGAGAGTTCCCCCAAACCACCCCGTCAGCCCTTCGGTCTGCACCCCTCCGAGGGAGGGGAATTTTGCGTGTGCGTCCACGCCAGTGACCAACGGGAACGAGTTCATGCCTGTGTGCGGAAGCGCAGTCCGCCCACCGCGGCTCGCGGTCTCCTGAGAGGTGGGGCTTTTTGAGGTTCGGATCTTTAATGTTTTTGGCAGTTCCCAAGCACCATCAGCGCATACCCGGTCACGAGTACCGGATTATTCTCCATCCACCGCCGGTTCGTGTTCACCCACGATCCGTCTTCCTGCTGACGCGCAAGAAGCTGTTCCACGATCTCAGCCCGCCAATCGTGTACTGTGCCGTTCGCGTCGGCAAACGTATCGACACCATAGGCCGTCAATGCTCGGCTCATCGCAATATAATAGTAGAACAGGCCGGCTTCCCCCTGCCCGGGATTCTCCGTGACGCTATAGCGGTCCGTCAGCCACACGAGAGCCGTCTGGACCCGTTTGTCTTCTTTCGTCAGACCCGCGTAGATCAGGCTCTTGAACCCCGTGTACGTCATGGATCCGTACGTACTCAGCGAGCTTTTCACGAGTCCCTTCGGCAGATCATTCGCCTGCCCCTCAGCCTGCGAATCGATGACGTAGACGAAACCGCCGTCGCTGTCTGCCGCAAACGGGAGCGTGTTGTGCTCCGACTCCAGTCCCTGACACCGCGAGACGAAAACGACCGCCTTTTTCACGGCCTCATCATCTGGACCGGCTCCCAGTTCGTGCAGGGCATCGAGCATGAACCCGGTATTTGAAAGGTCGGGACGCGACATTTTCCCGCCGTACCCTGCGCCTCCAAACTTGATGTCCGACGCATCGAGGCCTTCCGATTCATCCCACTGATATTTGCGCAGATACCGTTCCGCAAACTTCAAGATTTCATCCAGGTCCGTCCGGCCTGCCTTTCGCGCACGCGCAAGGGCAACGACGCCGATGCTCGTCTCATAGTTTCCGAACCCCATCCCCGGATTCACGATCGCACCGTCCGGCTGGGCCTGCGATTTCAGATAATCGACCGCTTTGGAGAGCATCGGGTCATCCACCGGTACACCGTTCGAAAGCATCCCGATGACCGCAATGCTCGTCAACCCCGTCCCCATCTGACTCTGAAACGACCCGTCCTCCGCCTGGACCGTGCGAAGATACGCGATACCGCGGGCGGCAGACTCGTTGATCTTCTGCGCAAAGGTCTCCAACGAAGCGGAAGCCTGTACTGCCGCAGGCTCCGATACTGACGCGGATTCCGCCGATTCCGCAACAGACAAAAAACCGCCGCAGATCGTCAGCACGGAAACTGCAGCACATGAAAAGATCGAAATTCTGTTCATTCTCAAAAACTCCATTCTCGGGAAGTCCGCGGGGTCGGTCAGGCTTCCGTGTCCTGAAAATCCATCGATTTACGTTTTCTCATTTTATTTTAGCAAAAAAATCAATTTTGCACAACCGGCAGGCACCCGGATTTTCATCAAATTCCCTAAAAAAATGGAAAAAAGTCCAACGGGAACGGGTCTATGCTCTCGCACAGTAAGGCGGACGGGTTTCGGGCCTTTTTTAACGGACTTGAGGTTCCGAAACGTCCGCCAACCCACCCCGTCAGACCTTCGGTCTGCCACCCCTCCTAAAAGGAGGGGCTTCTTGAGTGCGCGGAAGCGCAGTCTGCTCGCCACAGCTCGCGGCCTCTTCAAAAATTGGTTCATCCGGCAACTGCGTACCGGGGGTGGTTGAAAAAAGACATGGTA
>CAZRGJ010000679.1:0-1852 GCA_964599445.1 uncultured Planctomycetaceae bacterium
TCTTCGTTTTTGGTGAAGAGTTCTTTTTTATCGAGCCGGAAAGAACGTTCCGCTCAGGAGCCGGACACCCGCACAGCACCCGGCTCACAGGCGCAGTCTTTCATGCGTTTTTTACTGATTTTCTTCACGATAGCGTTTCACGATCTTTCCGGTGAAATCGATCTTGTGCAGCGGCTGAACGACCGTGCTGGTGATGTTGCGCAGGTGGGACGCATAGCGTTTGAAGTAGCGCAGCGCGAGAACATACACGACATCCAGCGGCGTCGGCGGCTGGGTTTTCTTCAGGTACCAGAGGATCTGTTCTTCGCAGTCGTCCGCAAGTTCCGTGCATTTGAAAATCAGCTCTTTCGCACATTCTTCATCTTCATTGAGGAAGACTTCTTTGCATTTCAAAGTCTGCGCGAGAAGTTCGTCGCGCAGAGCGCACATCTGATCCCGCATTCCATCGGCAGGAGCGTCCGCCTGGACTGCCAGATCGTAGAAATTCTTGGCATAGTCGCCGAGTCGTTCCGCATCCTTAACGGCACTCATGAGCGTGAGGCAGAAAGAGAGGTAGCTCTCTCCGTTCACGACAGCCTTGAGGAAAAGCTCACGGCGGATCCGGCGCTCTGCTTTATTGATCTGCTTGTCGAGAGCAAGGACTTCCTCTTTCACGCTTTCTGCATCATTCAGACGCAGAAAAGCTCCGGAGCTGAGGCTCAACTCTTTCTGTGCAGCCTCGAGCATCTGCGCGAATTCGGCGCGAAGTTCAGGAATTCCAGCCTGAGAAGGTTTTTTGGAAAAAAGCCATCGAAGCATTTTAAGTTTCTCCCTTCACTAAGAGAAAAACCACAGTCCAATCAACGGAATGATGAAAAACACGCACCCCAGCCAGATAAAAACGTACTTTCGGCTGATCGTACTGATATGGGACAGGAATTTTGCACCGCGAATGGGCAGACGCATGAACGGAATCGGATACCAAAGCAGTGCACCGGAGCAGTTGAACAGCACGTGGACGAGAGCCACGGTAAGTCCTGCAGTTCCCGGGAACGCCATCGCAGCCATCAAAGCCGTGATGGTAGTGCCGATATTTGCTCCAACGAGGATCGGATACGCCATTTCGAGTTTCAGCACACCCGAGGCCACCAACGGAACGAGAAGCGACGTCGTGATGCTTGAAGACTGAATGATCATCGTGACGATCAGCCCGATCAAAAGCCCGAGGTAGCCGTTTTTCGCCAGCACTCGGTTCATCATATCTTCAAGACGGGAATCCATCAGCACTTTCATGTTTTTCGTGATCTGGATCAGGGCGTAGAAGAGGATCACCAGAGCCAGGATCATCATGAGGATCGCGATGACGGTGTTCGTTTTGAGGCAGGAATCGAGGATCCAGCGGACAAAATCGACCGGCTGATCGACCATCCAGGGAAGCGGATTCCAGCTTCCTCCGCTATCGCCTGTCCCGGAAGGCAGAAAACCGACCAGGAAACGCGCCAGATTACTCAGATAACCGAAGCAGATCTCAAGCGGAAGCATGACGGCCGTCGTCATGATGTTGAACATATCCTGCAGTGCGCTGGCACTATAGGCGAGTCCAAATGTTTTTCGTTCTCCAATGTGTCCCAGCGAAACGATAGAGCTGGTGATCGAGGTCCCGATATTGGCCCCCATGATAAACGGGACCGCGTGTTCGAGCTGGATCGTGCCTGCCGCGACCATGGCGACCGCAATGCTCGTCGTCGCAGAGGAACTCTGCATGACGGCCGTCAGGAAGATCCCTAGGCAGAGGCCGACGAACGGATTCATGCCGAGATTGTTGGTGAGCGATTCCCACTGGCTGTTGTACGTGTTCGTCAGCAGTGAGGCC
>CAZRGJ010000680.1:0-1850 GCA_964599445.1 uncultured Planctomycetaceae bacterium
TACCGTTTTTCGCCATGAAGTCTTTTTCAAATTTCTTTGCTGCTTCTTTCGAGATCTGATTCCCTTTCAGGATCGTCAGCGTCTTCAGATTCGGCATATCGAGGAAACTGGGAAGACACGATTCCGTTAATCCAAGATCTTCGATCAGCAGCCAATGCAGCGACTTCATCTGTCCCAACACTTTCATGTCGGCATCCGTGAGTTTCGTCCCGCCAATGTTCATGATCTTGACGTGCGGCAGTTTCGTCAGCTCTCCCAGATTTTCTCCCGAAATCTCGTTTCCGGAAAGATAGAGTCCATCCAGATTGGTCATTTTCGCAATATTCGGCAGAGAAGCAGAGGTGAGCGGATTATCCTGAATATTCAGCGACGTCAAACGGGTCAGCGAGACCCAGTTGGCCGTCTGCGCATCCGTCAGGTTAGCATCTACGGCATTGATCGCGTTCAGATAGGTCAGCTTCCCAACCAGAGCCATGACTTCATCCGAGTTCTTTTCCCTGTCCAGATGCACGACACTCCCAAGCCGGGTGATCGAATCGCGGATCACGACGATCTCCAGTGCGTCAAGCTGGGCACAGATCTGCGCATCCGCATCTCTCGTTTCCTGCGAGATCGCATCCGGATCGATCAGCGTATCATCCGGAGCCGCAAAGGGATTCTGAATGTTCAGCCCGGCAAGCGTTGAATCACGCCACTCGAGAAACCATTTCGGCTGCGTCAGATTGACCCAAAGGACAAATGCCGTCACGACACCCAGGATCCCCAACAGAAAGATCAAAAGGCCATGCCCGCGCGGAGCATCCTTCTTTTCGCATTCTTCGTATTCTTTGTATTTTTCACCAGCTTCTTCACTCCGGGCATTCTCCAGATCCGCAGCAAATTGAGCAAACTGGGGATCGTGCATTTCATTATTGCTCATGATCTCTCTCCATTAGGAATTTCGTGATGCTTGTGCCGGACATGGCGCAGGCGTGAGGCAATTGGGGGAATTCACAAAATCAGCCAAATTCAAACCGGCATTTTCTTTCCGAACCGCCCCGCTTCAGCAAAGGACGGCCCCAAAGTATACCGGCTGGAAAATCTACTCGCAAAACACTCCGATGCTGCGAAATTTTTCGTAGCGGGCTTCCAGAAGGTCATCGATCGACTGTTTCTGAAGTTCCCGGAGTGAAGTACGGAGATACTTTTTCAGGTTTCCGGCCATCAGGCGCGGATCCCGATGCGCACCGCCAAGCGGTTCCGGAATGACGGCATCCACGATCCCAAGACGATGCAGATCCTTGGAGGTCAGACGGAGTTCTTTCGCTGCTTCCTGACGAAAATCTCTGCTTTTCCAGAGGATCCCGGCACAACCTTCCGGACTGATGACGGAATAATACGCGTGCTCAAGAATCGCAACACGGTCTCCGACGCCGATGCCGATCGCACCGCCGGAACCGCCTTCGCCGATGACGACGCAGATGATGGGGGTCCGGAGGCGGGACATTTCAAACATTCCCTGCGCAATGACCCACGCCTGTCCGCGTTCCTCGGCACCGATTCCCGGCCACGCACCCGGCGTATCGATCAGAGAGATGATGGGAAGTCCGTATTTGGCGGCCATGCGCATTTTCTGGATCGCTTTTCGGTATCCTTCCGGTTCCGCACAGCCGTAATGGCAGGCGGTCCGTTCCGCGAGATTTTTCCCCTTCTGATGTCCCACGACCATGCATCGCATTCCATCCAGCTTTGCCCAGCCTGTCAGGATCGCCCGGTCATCGCCGAAGAAATGATCTCCGTGCAATTCGACGAATTCGTCAAAAGCGAAGTTCAGATAGTCGCTCGTCTGCGGACGGTTCGGATGACGAGAG
>CAZRGJ010000681.1:0-1846 GCA_964599445.1 uncultured Planctomycetaceae bacterium
CCAAATTTTCTGAAAATATTTCCATCATTTTTGGAACCTGCCTAATTAAGTCAAAAAATGTGTGGAATTGATGTCTTTTGAATTTTGGGAAATTTCGTTAAAATCGGAATTTTTCTGTCGGATTTTCCGGGAATTTTCGCAAATCGTTCCGGAATCTTTTCAGAAAATTTTTGAAACGGATCCATGGAGTCTGACGGAAATTTTCTTTTCTGCCGAAACTCCAGAGATCCGGGGACGGCGCCAGTCTAAAAAGTCAGCCTTGGAATACGGTTGGCTCTTCCGAAGTGGAAAAGAAGTTCTTCCGGCGTGCAGCGATACGTTTCTTTCAAGGCTTCGCCCCAGTCTTTTCCGTCTTTGATGCTGTCGAGAAATTCCTTGAAACCATGTGGATTCTGTTTCAGCATAAACTGGACCAGTCCGCTGGCGATACCGTACTGCCAGGCTTCCAGTGGTCCTGCGCTCTGCATGAGTCCCCCGACCGAGCCGGTCTGCCGCATCTGATTCAATCCGCCTCTCTGTTTGAGCCCGGCCTGTCGATCAGCCGGAACGATGACGGCCGGCATGGTATCCGCGATCCCTTCTTCCAGCCAGAGCGGGAGGCTTTGCCGTGCACGGTATCGGTGCATGAATCCGTGCGTCGATTCGTGGACCAGGACACCGATGAACCGCCAGCGTTCCGCCATGGTGGAAATGTCGCCGTAGAAGAGCGAGATGAGGACATTTCCGTCGCTCGACATATGGGCCAGTCCGCTTGCTCCGGTAAATTTATTGGCCGTCGCGCCGAAGAATTCCTGCTCGAAACGAAGGAAATCCTGCTGGAAGGCGAAGGCACAGACGATGCATTTTCCGGTCCAGACACGTGAGCCTTTGGGAAACTCAAACATTTCGCACAGTCGGGCGAACATCGCTTCAAGGTACTTCATGCACTCCATCGCGATCGGCTGGGGGGCATCCGTCAGGTAGAAGAAATGCTCCGATTCATAGTAGACCGTCCGCGGGAATTTTACCTTGATCTCTTCAAGGTATTTTTTCTGTTTCTCGATCTCCGTTTCGATCTGCGTTTCCGTCAGTTCCGGCCAACGCCAGATCCCCGTCTCATGGAAGTAGGCCATGCGGTCTCGTTCCTTTTCTTCCGGTGTCCGGGTGTCTTCCGGCACATCCTCTTTCTGGACGTTCCGTTTACCTTTCGTTTTGGAATATCTTCCGGATTTTTCGGAGCGGGAACTGTCTGTACGTTTTTTTGTGTCCGCAGAAGATTTTTTCTTTTTTTCACTGCTTCCGGTTCGAGAACTGGTTCCGGATCTGCGTTTTTTCGAACTGGAACCGGATTTGAAGTCCTGGTCTTCTTCCGTTTCCTGTTCCGCTTCCATTTCGTTCCATTCATCCTCTTCCTCTTCATTCATTCGGGAAGTCCGTTTGGCTGCGGAACCGGATTTGGATGAACGGGAGGAGTTGCGGATTTTTTTCGGAGCGTCCTCTTCTTTTGAGCGGGATTTCCCAAAATCGTAGTCCAGATCTTCCATGCCGGCATCAAAATCTGCGTTTTCGAAATCGGACGAGCGAAAATCGGAGTCATCTTTCGAGGGATCCGCACTTTCGTTTTCATCTTCAGCCATTTCTGCCATCAGGCGTCTTGCGGCTCCTCTTTCGGCACGGGACTGCGCTTCGCTCGGAATCGGAAAACCGGTGAGGAGAGGGACCATGCAGGCAAGAAAAAGAAGAAGTCTGGACCATCGGGATGGGGAAAGGGAAAGTCTCATTTTTCACCTCGTCGCGAAAACCTGAAGCATAAAAAAACTCACTGAACGTATTCATTATATTCGACTGCGAAAAAAAAGCAAGTGGC
>CAZRGJ010000682.1:0-1840 GCA_964599445.1 uncultured Planctomycetaceae bacterium
GTCCGGACGCAGGATCCCCAGCAGGATCCCCGGCACGCCGCTTCCGGAACCGACGTCAAGCACCTTCTCGCCGGGAGCCAGAAATTCCGAAAAGGCCAGCGTGTCGATCAGATCGCGCGTCACGAATTTTTCGTACGTCGTGTGGCGCGTCAGATTGATCTTCCGGTTCCAGTCCCACTGAAGTTCACAGAATTTTTCGAGAAGCTCCACCTGCGGCTCGGAAACCTCGACACCATATTTCGTCAGCGTCGCCCGCAGTGTCTCGATCGACGGTTCATCCGTCACCAAGGCGACTTTGGCCGCACGTTCCGGATTCTCAAAGGATGCGGGATCTTCCGCGGTGCTGTCTGTCCCGGACGTCATTTCGGACGCCGAAACTTCATTCCCGGAAACCTCATTCAGGGCGCATTCTTTTTCAATCTCGTTCCCAGGTTCGTTTCCGACGTTCGCTTCGTTTTCCATACTCATTCCATCCAAATTTAATTTTCTCAAATTTTCTTCAAAATTTCCGCATAAAGCCTGTCCGGCCTAAAATTCAGAAAAAGTACCGAACATTATTTTACCAGAACTGGCAGAAGACGCAAGGGGCCAAAAAGCAAAAGAGACAAAATTCCGAAAATTTCCTGCCGAATTTCCCGTTTTTTCCAAATTCCTCCTTCTGGATGCCGCTGCACTCTGTGAAAATTTCCCCTATTTCGCCGATACTTGGAAGGCGATTTCAAAAAAACGGCGCAGGATCATTCTCCTCGCCGCGAAAATCACGCGCACTCATGCGCTGCTGCATACTTCCGCGCATTCTGCGCAAAACAGAAACGCTGATGGTTCCTCATTCTGTCTTTTTTGTGTTTTCCATATTTTCTGTATTTTCTGAGTTTTTCAGAAAATCAACGAGTGCTTTGGAAAGATTGCGGCCAAGTTCCCGCGCATTCTGCGGCAGGATCTCGACTCCGGAGGAATTCGAATAAGGAATTTCGATCGTGGTGGCGCAGCCAATGTTCGGTAGACCGCAGGCCCACAGTTTAGCCGAAGCCATCGGAATTCCGTTTTCGAGCTTTGCAAAGCTCGCCAGAGTGTTTCCGCCTTTGCCAAACGGAATATTGTGCGAGAGTGCGTATGGGATCTTGCTCTCTTTCTGGTACTTCTCAAAAAATCCTAAATAGCTGACTGCCGCTTTGGAGAGCCTGGGTTCTTTTGGAAGCATGGAAAAGACGCTCTCATTGGTTCCGGCACGGATCCAGGGGCAGTGCATGTCCATGAAGAAGATCTTTTTCCCGCTTTCCGAGCTGAAATTTTCGGAAACCTGCGTTTTCAGTGCGCGGACTTCCGGGTAAATTTCGTGATTGTAGTCGCGATTGTGGTCGTGCGGCTTCCTGCCTTTCCCCTGGTCTCCCTTTTCCACGCCGTCTTTGTCCATGAACGGCACGACGAAAAACTCGGCATTTTCCCGGAGATACGCACCGTATTCGGAATTTTCGCTCAGGGCTTCCTCCAGAATTCCTTCAAGGACCCAGCTCGCCGTCATTTCGCAGCAGTGGTGGCGGCAGGTCAGGACTACGGCAAATCGCGCGTTCGGATTCCCTTTTCCGATCCGAAGAAGCTCTACGTTCCGTCCCTCGGGGCTTTGGCACAGTGCGGAGAGTTCAACATGACGGCGTCCCTGGTATTTTGCCATGAATTCGTCCCAATTTTTCTGCGTATAGAGCGGTGCCAGAGCAAAAAGGACTGAGTGTTCTTCCGGACCGAACGAGTACGTGAATTCCCGGGAGTCCGCATTCGGTTCCGAGTTCAGGTACCTCCAGCTCTTTCCGTCGTCCGAACTGACCGCAGGCCCGCGCGACGC
>CAZRGJ010000683.1:0-1838 GCA_964599445.1 uncultured Planctomycetaceae bacterium
ACGTAGCACGCATTGGTATTCGAGTCGCGCGGCTGCCCGACCGAGCCGACATTGACCATGTACTTCTGGTCCGGCATCAGCTCCAGCGTACCGTCTTCAAATTCATCCGGAGAATAAAATTTTCTGCCCATGAAAACTCCCGGAACATGCGTGTGCCCCTGGAAGGAAATGTGCTTCGTCAGTCCCCAGAAGATGTCCATTTTGAGCGTATCGTTGACGTCATCCGGAAAAACGTACTCATTCAGCGGATTTTTGGGAGAACCATGCACGAAAAGTGCGTTCCAAAGCGGATCTTCGTACTTGCGCGGACGCATATTCAGGAAATGCCAGCGAACATCTCGCTTTTCCGACTCGGTTTCCAGCTGTTTCCGCGTCCAGATGATCGCACGCACCGCACGCTGATTGAATCCCTCCGGATCGTAAAGAGCCCCCTGCTCATGATTCCCAAGCAGACAGACCTTCGCTTTCTCCATGATGATGTCGAGACATTCCAAAGGATTCGCGCCGTAACCAATGACGTCGCCAAGGCAGAAGATCTCATCGACGTTCTGCTCTTCGATGTCCTTCATGACGGCAGTGAGCGCTTCAAGATTACCGTGGATGTCGCTGAGGATGGCTCGTTTCACTTTACTGCTCCTTGTGTGTGTTCAAAAACTGCGGAACCTGCTTCAGGGAAAAGGATGCCGGAACATCCAAAGTGCCTCTTTCTGGCAGACTTCGGAACTAAAAAACGGCGTCCGGTTCCCCATCGACTCATGATATTATCTCATAAAACGAAAATTTCGTCGAGGCCCCCCTTGAAAAATTTTAAAAATTTGTCAAGCTATGGGAAAATAAAAGCCGATTGAGCTTCAAAAGCGGATTTTTCCGGGAGATCCACATTCGGCAAATGGGCCGGTCTGTTTTTTTGCCGGTCCCCGACGTGGAATTTCCCTAAAATTTTTCAGTTTTTTTCGCCCCGTTTCACAAAAAACCAAGCGAAAACGTTTTTTCTTCTGAGCGACTCAGAAGTGATTTAAAAGGTCCGGATACCATGAAAATTTTGGCTCTCGAAACCATTGATGTCTCAGCGGGGATCGCTCTCCTCGAGGATGAACAGGTCCTTGCCTCCGCCGTTTTGCCTCCGCAGCAGCGAAGTGCGCAATTTCTCGCGCCTGCGGTCAGGGACCTCCTGGAATCCCAGGGGTGGAAACCTGCTGACGTTCAGCTCATCGCCATCGCCCAGGGTCCGGGGTCGTTTACCGGACTGCGGGTCGGGATCGCATTTGCGAAGATCTTCGCTTACGCCGTCGGAGCAGACATCATCGCCCTCAACACGCTGGAACTGCTCGCGCAGGCGGCACCGGACCAGGTCTCCAAGATCTCGGCAGCACTGGATGCCCAGCGGAATCAGGTCATCTGCCAACAGTTCGTCGGAGACGAAACCGGGAACTGGATCCCGCAAAATGAAATGGAACTGCTCGACCTTGAGGATTGGGCCGAATCCGCCCCGCAGGATGTTTTTCTGACCGGCCCGGTTCTGGCGCAGAAGGCCAAATACCTTCCGGAAGGCCTCACGACACTCCCGGAAGAGTGCTGGCAGATCTCAAGTGCAGTCATCGGCCGGACTGCTTTCCGGCTGTATGCGGAAGGACGGAGGGACGACATGTGGAATCTTCTTCCGATCTATTCCCGTCCCGCAGCTGCGGAAGAACGAAAAAACGCTAAAAAAGCCTGACCCGCAACAGTTCTGTCTATGCGGAAATTCCGGGAGACGCTGCGGCTCCCGGAGCTTTTCTCTCTTCTCTTTTACGCCTCCAGCCAGTCCAGACCGAGGTCAAACATATTGAAAGAATGCG
>CAZRGJ010000684.1:0-1834 GCA_964599445.1 uncultured Planctomycetaceae bacterium
ACACCCCACACACCCACTTCACACCGTGTTTTACCGACTCAAACGCTTTTCAGAAAATTTTCACAAACACCTTTATTTTTCTCCTTTTTCCCATCTCTTTCACTTTTTTTCCTCTTAAATCTTTCAAAAACCGCATTTTGACCTTGTACTCTTCTTCATTTTCTGCTATCTTTTATTGACTGTTTGTGCAGAATATTTCCAAAGGGCTATTAAAACATGAAACGTACACTGCCATCGTGTTTCGCACGTTATTTTGACCGCAACTGGGGGCATCTCCTGTTCTCTGCGGCTTTTCTTGCACTTTTCATTGTCTCTCTTTCGGGATGCAGTTCCTTCACCGCTAATAATTATAATGCGGAGGGGGTCCGAATGCTCGCTCAACACCGAACGGAAGATGCCCTCAACTGTTTCGAAAAAGCTAAGAATGCGGATCCGACAAGCCCGGACGCTTACTATAACAGCGGTGTCGTTTATCATAAGCGTGCGATCGAGACGGGACATGAACATGATTTTCAGATGGCCAAGTACTGCTACGAACTTTGTCTCCAGCGGTCTCCAAATCACGTGGAATGCAATCGTTCCCTCGCGACGCTCTACTGCGACATCGGACAGAATGAGTATGCATTCCGCCTTGTTGAAGAATGGGTCGCCCGCGTCCCGAACTCTGCGGAACCGCGTATCGAGCTTGCGCGTCTTTATGATGAACACAAACAGCTCGGAAAAGCGCGTGACTGCCTGAGCGATGCCGTCGCGATTGATAATCGGAACCTTCGTGCATACACGGCACTCGGTCACGTTCGCGAACGCATGGGAGATACGGAAAATGCGATCGCAGCCTACGAACACGCACTTGCTCTGAACCCCTACCAGCCTGAAGTCCAGAATCGGGTTGCCGCACTGCGCTATTCGGACACGCTCCCGACGATTCCGGCTACTTCACCTGCGTCTCCCGGACGTGAAAGCAATATGGATCCGGGCAACAAAGAAATGCTGGCTACCGAGCCTAAAGAAGGAACGACGATCCAGTAGAATGAGTTCAAAAAAAAAATCCCGACGCCAACCGCCGGGATCTTCACCAGATCATCAGGGGCCAAAAGCCCCTTTTTTGTTTTCAGCTTCACGCATAATGCGCATTGAGGATCTCGACCGCCTTCGCCATGATCGAAGCGGTATGACGCCGACAGCGTTCCAGAACGATCTTCATCTGCTCTTCGCTCGCAGCTTTCACCCACGCACCGCCCATCTCCCGGCAGGTAATGCCGTTGGAAACAACACGGAGGAAATCGGGATGCTCGTCAACTTCCGGAATGAAAGTCGGCAATTCCGCTTCCGAGGAGAATTTTGCGAGTTCCGCCGCCATCGTGCGAATATCCGCGTAATCCTCCACAAAGAAACTCATGAACATCACGCCGCCGCTGACCGCCCCGCAGATCTCTTTCAAATGAGCCACGCCCGCCCTTCCGTATCGGAGGACCTGGCACGGAAATGCTTTCGCAGCCTGCGCGTCGACTCCGTCCGCCAGTTCTGCGTAAACCTTAAGTGCTCCCTTCACAGCTCCGTACATGCAGCCATGCGCTCCGAATGTTTCGTAGACGTTCTGCGCGACCTTCTGCGGATCGAGTTTCACGTACTTCCAGCACTTTTCGTTTTCTGCAGCATCCCGGGCAAATGCGGTTTCATTCAGCAGTCCCGCAAGCGTCAATCCCAAACCGCCGGCCATCACACCGCGGCGAGTCATTTTCTTTTCCATTTTCGACCTTCCTTTTTTCCTGTTCTTCAAACTAGGGCGTGTTCACTCAAAAAACAAACAAATTTTGTTAAGCAGCCGATGAAA
>CAZRGJ010000685.1:0-1819 GCA_964599445.1 uncultured Planctomycetaceae bacterium
CGCCCGTCGTCATGTTGAATTCCAGCACACCGCCCGACGCGATGTTCATCGTGAGCGTTTCGGAATGGTTCATCGTCCGGTCGGTGAATCGCAGCGTCGCGCCGTCTGCGATGGTCACGCCATTCGCCGCAGAAAACGCACTCGTGCCGGAAAAAACGAGCGTTCCGTCATTGACCCGAAGTTTGTCGAGAGAAACGTTGCCGGTCATTTCCTGCGTTCCGTCCCCGATCTTTTCAAGCGTAAGCTGCGTCTGCTGCATCGTGCCGGTAAAAATCGCAGAATCGCCCGCCGTCGTGCCGTTTCCGATGATCAGCGAAGTCGTTCCTGTGTATCCCTTCGCGACCGTTCCGGAGCCGGTCAGTTTTCCGACCTTGAACGCCTTGCCGTTCCAGACGTCAAACGCACCGTTCTCGCCGATGTTCAGCGTCGCGTAGTTCTGGTCCGTATTCACATTCTGCCAGCCGCCATTGACGAAAGTGCCGTTTTCGATGTCGATGACCGCATTTTTTGAGAGCGCATACGTGACGGAGGCACCGGTAAGTACCTGGTACTGCTGGTAGAGCTTCGCGCCGCCGGTCACTCTCAGCGTACCGTCGCCGGAGAATGTGATTTTCTGATTATTGGCAGTCAGGAGCGAATTGCTCGCCGTGTAAGTATCGCCCGTCGTCATGTTGAATTCCAGCACACCGCCCGACGCGATGTTCATCGTGAGGGTTCCGGAATGGTTCGGCGTCCGGTCCAAGAAGCATAGTATGCCTTCCTGAATATTGACCGGCCCGGTAGAAGAAAACGTCGCGCCGCCGGAAACAGTCAGCGTCCCAGCCCCGGTTTTCGTCACCGTTCCGCCGGAAGAAAACGTCCCCTGGTAGACCGAATCCGCAGTATTCTCAAGCGTCACGGCCGAATCATTGTCCGTCACTGCCTCGGAGCCGCTCAAATTGGAGTGCGTCCCCGCGTTGACCGGAACGACTCCAACGGAAAGCAGAAACGCAGCCGCGGCACAAATCGGAAGGGTCCACCGTGCGTCATTGACCAGTCGGGCTAATTTTAAATGATCCCACATACTCATCGCATCTCCCATCGAAAATTTTCAAAACATCTATAAATATGATTTTATTATGCACCAATTAGGCTAAAAGTCAAGTATTAAAAAAAAACAAAAAAAATTAAAATAAAGTGCAATAAAATGGAAACTTGAAATCTGGCCGCTCCCCCTTCTCCAGGAAGGTCAGCGTCCCAGGCAAAACGGATAGTTCCCGAATCGGACTCTTCTTCAAGCCCGATTTCAACCACAAAAGCCGTGAAAATTCCGCAGAAACACACTGAAAGAAAGCGCCTCCTTCAGGAGGCGCGAGACGCGGCGGGCAGACTACACTTCCACGCGCAGACACAAACCCGTTCCCGTTGGTCACTGGACCGCTAGCCGCAGCGGGCAGACTGCGCTTCTGTGGTCTACTCTTCAAGCAGCTTGATGAAGACACCGCCGACGACACTGCGTCCGGTGAATCCGCGACGTTTCGCGTCGCTGGTGAAGTACCAGTCCGTCATCGGGACGCGCGGTTCCGTTTTGTCCACGAAACGATAGACCGGTTCCATGACTGCATCAAATCCCTCACGAGAATCCGCGAGCGTCGCCGTCCAGACCTCCCAGTCAAGTTTCGTATAGTCCGACCGATTGTCGAGCGGCAGACCAAACTCGTTCGTGACCGACGGATAATATTTCAGTTCCGTTTCAACGATTTTTTTCGGGAAAAGGTTCAGTTTCAGGAGTTTGTCCCAGACCAGATTGTACTTCTGGCTCCACGTGTCCGGTTTGTCG
>CAZRGJ010000686.1:0-1816 GCA_964599445.1 uncultured Planctomycetaceae bacterium
AAAGCAGATACAAACAAAAGTGCAAACAGGATAGTAAATCGTTTTAAGTACATCATTTACCTTATTGCCCCCTCTACACCGCTAAATAGGATCGCGGGAGTCTTTTCCTGCCAATCATTCGTAATGATCATATAAATGAATGGATGGTTGGCATTGAAATGTGGAATTTCTTTTCGAAATGCGCTCCGATAAACGATCTGCGCCGCTGTCGCTGCCGTTGCGGTCGTACCTTCTTCATTCACGTCGATCGTGACTTCCTGAATGATCTCACTAACGACCAGATCATCCTTGCCTGCGATATTGGAGAAATCAGAATCCGGAGCAAATGGTTTCTGAAGACCCATCTCCTGTAGGTCCGAAATCATGGAACAGCGCATCGTGTCCTTGAATTTCGGAAGTGAGACTTTGACCTGAGTGTAACGAAGCTGTTTGATGAGCTCTTGGAAACCGTTTTCGTCCAAATTGGTGCAAATGTACTCAAGACCAGCGTTGTTTTTCGGAAGGATGACCAGCATCGCAGTTTCATTCCGGTACGGAAGTACCAAGAGTTCCATATCCCAAAGTGAGGCATATGGAAGATTCTGCGTCATATTCATCATCGGAAGCTGGATCTTATAATCTGGGTCTGGATAAAAATCCGTCATCTTCGTATTCTGGCGTTTGAAACTGTACAGCCAGTTCTGCTCGAAGTTCACCTGATTCACCAGAAGCAGCTGCGTCTGGGGAGAGACGTTCTCTAACACTTCCTTATGTTTTCCGCCGCTCTTTTCCGCAAACCACTGATTGACCATTTTCACGGACTCTCCTGGCTTTTTGCGAAAATCTGCCGAAAGTATCTCCGAGGCCGTACAAAGATACTGACCGCAAATGTCTCGAATAAATGAGGCGTATTCCTCACGGATCTGAAAATCTTGCGCGACGAATGCGCCGTTAAAAACTTCCACCTGCGGTTTTCCGTCTTTGTCACGGCATGAGAGACAATACATGAATGCCTCGCCCGGAAGTTCCGTCCCCAGAAATTGGGAGATCTCTTCCCGTGTCTCACCCACCGCTCCCTCACGAAGAACACCGAGGAGGATCGTCAGGCCGTACGGACTATTCAGCATAGGTCCCTCCCGAAGAAACTGGAATGCCATTCGGTTCAAACTTTGCCGTGCCTGTTCGTTCATTTTAGGTGTGATCTTGACGACACGTTCCGTTGCCTGCGGAACATTCTCTTGGGCAACTTGTATTTCCTGGGCGGACAGCGTGCTATAACATAGATAACAACAAACCATCAGAATGATATAAATATGTGTTTTCATAAGATATTTTTCCATTATAGGTACACCGGGCAGCATGAAATATACCGCCCGATATTCATCTGATTAAACAGCGTATATTATCGATGTGCTATGATTAACGTCGGAACATACGTCTGACCGGACGTTTCGGCGTGTTTCCAGGTGCTGCTTCGGGGAAATGATTAACTTCATCCGAATTAATCGATCCGCCGCCAGCTGCATCCGTGACGGCATCAATTTTATCATCCCCAACGAGTCCAATTCCGTCGTCAGCTCCAGTGATAGTCTGATCCGGAGTCGGGGCCGGAGTCGGCAGAACTACCTTGGCGCAGGCGCAGGCGTTGCCAGCGGGAACGGCAACTTCCTGTTCGTCTTGTACGACAGCGAATTTCACAGCACTCTTCACAGCACTCTTCACAGCACTCTTCACAGCTTCATCTTTCACAGCTTCATCTTTTGCAAAAGCTGTCGAAGTGACAACGGCGAGGCAAATGATTGCCAAAAACATTTTTTTCATGGTTTTTCTCCTATTG
>CAZRGJ010000687.1:0-1812 GCA_964599445.1 uncultured Planctomycetaceae bacterium
TTTCGGCGTCGGACTCCCACGAGGCATTCACCTGCCGGGGACTTCGGGAGTGGATCCCGGAAAAAAGGGAAACGAGTTGGTCTTCGGTCATGGACTCCTCCTTAGCTGACGGGGATTCTGGAAAATGTACGGATTCAGGAAATGCACACCGGAGTGGTCGGCATTCAGTGCTTTCGGACGATGAGGTCCAATTTTCGCGGCGCGAGAGCGACTCTGACGGGCAAAAAACCGTGGGCATCGCCATCGTATTCGACGGGCGTTTCCTGCGGCGACTCGATCGTGAGCGGCTCGGTCAGGATACGGATCTCTCCGACCCGTTCTCCGCGGTAGATCCTGGGAATGAGTCGGAGCCAGCCCAGGAAGGAAAGTCCGCGCAGGACGCAAAGCGCAAAACGTCCATCTGCCGGGGTGAGGTCCGCGTCGATCCGGATGCCGCTCGCGATGAACGGCATTTTCGTCACGAGCAGATGATTGCAGTCGGCCCACTTCTCGCCATTCAGGAAAAAAGTGAATCGCCGATTCCTCCAGAGGCTCCGAATGAGTGCCAGTAGCGTCCCCGCCAAATCGCCGACCCATGGACGCAGCCGATTGGCGGTCTCGGCAACTTCCGCCCCCATTCCCGGATTGCACGAGCAGCAGAAGTACTCTTTTTCGCCTTCAGGACGCTCCAGCTCCATGATGTCGATCGGCTGAACACAGTTCTGCGCGAGGACCTGGACTGCCTCGGGGATCTGAAGCGGAATACCGTGAAACTGGCAGAAATCGGGACTCGTCCCCGTGTACACGATGCCGAGCCGAAGCACAGGATCCGGATTTTTCATCAGACCGTGGACCACCGTGTTGATGGTCCCGTCTCCGCCGGATGCGACGACGGCGTCGAAACCGGACTCGCTGCCGTGAGTTTCGCCGTGTCCCACTGTCCTTGAGCGGACCAGACTGACCTTCCGGATGACGTCCTCCGCAGAGGTCCAAAGGAGTGTCTCCCACTCGATCCCGGCATTTCGCAGTTCAGTGAAGATCTCCTCCCAACGTTTTTTTGCCTTTCCGCCGCGGGAAAGCGGATTGAGGACCAAAAGTACTTTCATTTTCTTCATGAGTAGATCCCGATGTCCGAGTAAACTTTCGTCGGCGTGCCCGTTTCCCAGTTTTCCGTCAAATTTTCCGTAAACTCCCATGGCAGCGGCGCGGTTTGGATGCCGTTTTCGGCGAATGCGCGGGCGATCTCGGACGCTTTCTCGCAGCACGGCCAGTTCTCGCATGGAATGGCGAAGACTTTCCGCATCCGCTCGTAAATCGTTGGAAAGTCTTCCTGCGTCAGATTCCCAAACGAGATGTTCAGAAACTCGCACGGCTGGACTTCGCCGGAACTCCCGACGTAGAATCGGTCGATCCCGCCGCACGTGCAGCCAAGCATTTCCGGTGATTCCTCGTAGACCTGTGCCGCGAGGATCGGAGCGTGCCGTTCTCTCGCCGAATTGTACCGTCTCTGCGCCGCACACGCGATCGCTTTCGCGCGCTCGTGCTTTTCTGCCGCGAATTCCTGCTCCAGCCAGCGTCCGCATGATTTCGGATGGATGAGCTGAATATAATCGCACTGCCGTTCCCGCGCGAGGTCCATGACGCGGTCGATCTCCCCATCGAGGATCTGTTCGTCCGTCAGTACGGTATTGAAGCCCGTGAGGAAACCGGCGTTTCGGCAGTCGCGCAGGAAATCCATCGTCCGCTCCCACGAACCGGGGACTCCCGTAAATGCGTCATGGCGGAGCGGGTCGGTGAAGTGGACGGAACTCATGATCCCGACGACCTGAGCCG